>NZ_JBSFHA010000076.1:0-53463 GCF_053596855.1 Streptomyces sp. NPDC001617 | reverse complement strand
GAAACGTCTGGAGACAGGCGCCCCCTTGTGGTCGGTGTACAGGTGGTGCATGGCTGTCGTCAGCTCGTGTCGTGAGATGTTGGGTTAAGTCCCGCCGTCGAAGTGCGTACGGCGCTGGAGAGTCGCCTTCTTCTCCTGCGCCGAGGCCGCCCACACCGAACGGTCGGGGAGCCTGCCGTCCGCCTTCAACTCCCTTGCCACCTCGACGAAGAGCTCCAGCGCGGCCTTCGCGTCGGACGCGATGCCGTAGTCCGGGGCGAAGATCCTGCCGATCTGGGTCGGCTCGATGTCGACGTGGACGAACCTGCGGCCGGCCGTGTAGACGTCCAGCTTGCCGGTGTGGCGGTTGGCCCAGCGGTTGCCGATGCCGAGGACGAAGTCGGACTCCAGGAAGGTCGCGTTGCCGTAGCGATGCGAGGTCTGCAGGCCCACCATGCCGGCGTTCAGCTCGTGGTCGTCGGGGAGCAGACCCCAGCCCATCAGGGTCGGGACCACCGGGGTGCCGGTCAACTCGGCGAACTCGACGAGGAGTTCGGCCGCGTCCGCGTTGATGACACCGCCGCCGGCGACGATCAGCGGCCGCTCGGACTCGTTCAGCAGCCCGAGCGCCTTCTCGATCTGGGCGCGGGTCGCGGTCGGCCTGTACGCCTGGAGCGGCTCGTACGTCTCCGGGTCGAACTCGATCTCGGTGAGCTGGACATCGATCGGCAGGTCGATCAGGACCGGGCCGGGACGGCCGGAGCGCATGAGATGGAAGGCCTGCTGGAAGACGCCGGGGACCTGCGCGGCCTCCAGGACGGTCACCGCCATCTTCGTGACCGGCCCCGCGATCGAGGCGATGTCGACCGCCTGGAAGTCCTCCTTGTGGATCACGGCGGTCGGGGCCTGGCCCGTGATGCACAGGATCGGGATGGAGTCGCCGATGGCGGAGTACAGACCGGTGATCATGTCGGTGCCGGCGGGGCCGGAGGTGCCGATGCAGACGCCGATGTTGCCCGCGCGGGTGCGGGTGTAGCCCTCGGCCATGTGCGAGGCGCCCTCGACATGGCGGGCGAGGGTGTGGTCGATGCCGCCGGAGGCCTTGAGCGCCGCATAGAAGGGGTTGATCGCCGCGCCGGGCACACCGAACGCGTTGCTGACGCCCTCCCGCTTGAGGATCTCAACTGCCGCGCGGGCAGCGGTCATACGTGCCATCGAGTTCTCCTGCCTCGGCTGTCGGATTCGCACGCCCGTCGCGCCCCGCGGTGAGCTCTTCCGTGTTCGACTTCCCTGCCGCTCCCGCAGCTATTCCGTATTGCGGAAACTATTTTCTACTATCTGGAAGCAATGTAGGTGGGTGAAGGAAGGCCGTCAAGAGAGGGACAAGCGGGGGTCCGCCGGTGCACGATGAGGGCCATGTCCGAGAGCGTCCCGGTGCGCTGCCCGGCCTGCCGGCGCGAGCACCTCTACACGGCGCCGTCGTATCCGTGCGTGTGCGGGGCACCCGTCACCCCGCCGCTGGACCGCCACGGCACGGCGACGGCCGTCACCCACGCCGTCTGGGAAGAGGACTGGATCACCCTGCGCTGCGACACCTGCGGGCGCCGGGACGAGTGGCCGCGCCCGGAGCTGGGGTGCCCGTGCGGGACGGTGCTGCGGGTGCCGGTGGCCCAGAACGCCGCCGCGACGGATGCCCGCACCGAGAAGGCTCCGGACCCGGAAGGACAGGGGCGGCGCCGCCCCCGCTTCCAGCCCGTCACCATCCGCACGGCACGCGACGCGGTGACGGCCGCCGCGATCTATCTGCGCTGGCTCGGCTACAAGGACATCCGCCGCGCCGACCAGCGGCCGCCGTCCGGCATCGGCATCGCGGCCCGCGGGCTGCTGGCCCAGGTCGACCCGACGGTGCGCCCGGCCTCGGTGCGGGACGTGGAGTGCCTGTGGCTCACGGCCATGACGGAGTCCGCGGGCTGCGTCTACTTCTCCCTGGCCGGCTACGCGGGCGACGCCCGGGCCCGCGCGGACGCCCTGGGCGTCCCGCTGTTCGTCCTGGACCCGACGGGGACGCCGCAGCCGGTGAACAGCGTCGCCGACGACATGGATGCCGCCGGGGCATGAACCCCGGCGGCATCCCGTACAGAGGCGTCCTCAGACCCCGTACTTCTCCCTCAGCTCCACCTTTCGCACCTTCCCCGACACCGTCATCGGGAAGGCCTCCAGGATCCGCAACCGGCTCGGCACCTTGTAGTGCGCCAGCCGCCCCTCGCAGAACGCGCGCAGTTCCTCCAGCGTGAGCGGGTCCGCCGGGTCCCTCGGGATCACGCAGGCCAGGACCTCCTCGCCGTACCGCTCGTCGGGGACCCCGACGACCTGGACGTCCTGGATCTTCGGGTGGCCGTACAGGAACTCCTCGATCTCACGCGGGTAGATGTTCTCGCCGCCCCGGATGATCATGTCCTTGATGCGGCCGACGATCTCGACGTAGCCGTCCTCGCGCATGACGGCGAGGTCTCCCGTGTGCATCCAGCGGCCGGGGTCGACGGCCTCCGCGGTCTTCTCGGGCTCGTTCCAGTAGCCGAGCATCACGCTGTAGCCGCGGGTGCACAACTCGCCCGCCGTGCCCCGGGGTTGGGTCACTCCGGTCGCCGGGTCGACGACCTTCACCTCGAGGTGCGGGAGGACCCGGCCCACGGTGCCGGTGCGATGTTCCAGGTCGTCCTCGCGCCGGGTCTGGGTGGAGACCGGCGACGTCTCCGTCATGCCGTAGCAGATCGACACCTCGGACATGTTCATCTCGGCGACCACCCGCTTCATCACCTCCACCGGGCAGGGCGAGCCCGCCATGATGCCGGTGCGCAGCGAAGTGAGGTCGTACGCCGCGAAGTCGGGGAGGTTCAACTCCGCGATGAACATGGTCGGTACGCCGTACAGCGAGGTGCAGCGCTCCTGCTGGACGGCCTCCAGCGTGGCCTTCGGGTCGAAGGACGGGGCCGGGATGACCATGCAGGCACCGTGCGAGGTGGCGGCCAGGTTGCCCATGACCATGCCGAAGCAGTGGTAGAACGGGACCGGGATGCACACCCTGTCCTGCTCGCTGTAGGCGATCATCTCCCCGACGAAATAACCGTTGTTGAGGATGTTGTGGTGGGAGAGGGTCGCCCCCTTGGGGAAACCCGTCGTGCCCGAGGTGTACTGGATGTTGATCGGGTCGTCGCAGGACAGGTCCGGGTACGGCGCCGGAGTCCCGCGGGCGATCAGCGCGTCCCAGCTCGGGTCGGCGATGTAGACCGTCTCCCTCAACTGCGGGCATTTCCCGCGCACTTGCTCGACCATCGCCCGGTAGTCGCTCGTCTTGTGGCTGAGCGAGGCGAACAGCAGGGAGATCCCTGCCTGGCCCAGGACGTACTCCACCTCGTGCGTCCGGTACGCCGGGTTGATGTTCACCATGATCGCGCCGATGCGCGCGGTGGCGTACTGGACCAGCACCCACTCGGGGCAGTTGACCGCCCAGATCCCCACCCGGTCGCCCTTGGCCACACCGCTCGCGAGCAGCGCGTACGCCAACCGGTCGATGTCGGCGGCGAATTGGGCGTACGTCCAGCGCCGCCCCGACTCCACGTCGACCAGCGCCTCGCGGTCCGGCCAGGCGGCGACGGCCCGGTCGAGGTTGGCGCCGATCGTGTCGCCGAGCAGCGCGGTGGTGCCGGTCCCGTGGGTGTACGACAGTTCCGTCATCGGAAGTCCTCCTCGCGGTACTCGGCGGTCGAGCCGGCCGCCGTGGCCTCACGCAGCTCGATGCGGCGGATCTTGCCGGAGACGGTCTTGGGGAGCGCGGCGAACTCCAGGCGGCGGATGCGCTTGTAGGGGGCGAGGACCTCGCGGGAGTGCTCGAAGAGCACCTTGGCCGTGTCGGGACCCGGCTGCCAGCCCTCCGCCAGCACCACATACGCCTTCGGCACGGCGAGGCGCAGCTCGTCCGGCGCGGGCACGACGGCCGCCTCGGCCACCGCCTCGTGCTCCAGCAGGGCGCTCTCCAGCTCGAAGGGGGAGATCTTGTAGTCGCTCGCCTTGAAGACGTCGTCGGCCCGGCCCACGTAGGTGATGTAGCCGTCCTCGTCACGCGAGCCGATGTCGCCGGTGCGGTAGTGGCCGCCGGCCATCGCCTCCGCCGAACGGTCCGGGTCGCCGTGGTAGCCGGTCATCAGGCCGACGGGCCGCGCCGACAGGTCCAGGGCGATCTCGCCCTCGGTGGCGCCGGGCGCGCCGGTCACCGGGTCGAGGAGCTCGACCTTGTACCCCGGGCTCGGCCGTCCCATCGAGCCGGTCTTCAGCCGCTGCCCCGGACTGTTGGCGACCTGCACCGCCGTCTCCGTCTGCCCGAAGCCGTCCCGGATGGTCACACCCCAGGCCCGCCGCACCTGCTCGATGACCTCGGGGTTGAGCGGCTCCCCGGCGGCCACCACCTCGCGCGGCCTGTTCCGCAGCTGGGTCAGGTCGGCCTGGATCAGCATGCGCCACACGGTCGGCGGGGCGCAGAAGGTGGTGACGCCGGCCCGGTCCATCTCGGCCATCAGCCGCCCCGCGTCGAAGCGCGTGTAGTTGTGGATGAAGACGGTCGCCTCCGCGTTCCACGGGGCGAAGAGGTTGGACCAGGCGTGCTTGGCCCAGCCGGGCGAGGAGATGTTCAGGTGCACGTCGCCGGGCTTGAGGCCGATCCAGTACATGGTCGCCAGGTGGCCGATCGGGTACGAGGTGTGGGTGTGCTCGACCAGCTTGGGGCGGGCCGTCGTGCCCGAGGTGAAGTACAGCATCAGCGGGTCGTCGGCGAGGGTGGGGCCGTCGGGCAGGAACTCGGCGGGGGCGACGTACGCGTCCTCGAACGGCTCCCAGCCCTCCTCCGGGAGCCCGCCGACGGAGATGCGGGTGTAGGCGCCGGGCACGTCGTCGAACTTGGCGGTGTCCTCCGCCCGCACGATCACATGCTTGACCCGGCCCCGGTCGACGCGGTCGCGCAGGTCGGCGGGGCCGAGCAGCGGAGTCGCCGGGATGACGACCGCGCGCAGCTTCATCGCGGCCAGGGCGGTCTCCCACAGCTCGACCTGGTTGCCGAGCATGACGAGGATCCGCTGCTCGGCGCGGACACCCCGGTCCTTCAGCCAGTTCGCCACCCGGTCCGAGCGCTCGGACATCTCCGCGAAGGAGACCCGGACCTCGGTGCCGTCCTCCTCGACGATGTGCAGGGCGGTCCGGTCGTTGCCGTCGGCGATGACGTCGAACCAGTCGAGCGCCCAGTTGAAGCGCTCGGGGCGGGGCCAGCTGAACCCCTCGTATGCCTTCGCATAGTCCTCGCGGTGCTCCAGCAGGAAGTCCCGCGCGCTCCGGAAGCCTTCCGTCGCCGTCGTCATCGTGCGTCCTCCTCATACCGGACCATTGCCGGGCGGCTCTCTGCCATCGTGTAATCCGTGATGCAGGTCTCACTACCCCCGAACGGGGGTGCGTCGTGGGAAACGGGCCCCGGGACAGGGCCCACACTGCGGGAAAGGGCGAGCAGGTGACAGCAGACACGGCCGGTGCCGTGGAGATACGCAGCGCGCTGGTGCGGCTGCGGCGCACGACCGGGCTGCCGGTCGCCTTCGGCGGGCTGGTGGAGCCGGGGCGGCAGCACGTACGCATCAGCGAACTGAACGGCAACACGACCTCCGCGCTCAGCGGACTCCCGGTGACCTCGGGGAACGGACTCGGCGGCCGGGCGGTCGCGTTCGCCCGCCCGTGCGCCGTGACGGACTACTCCTCGTCGCGGCAGATCAGCCACGAGTACGACATCCCGGTCGCCATGGAGGGGCTGCACTCGATCCTGGCGGTTCCGGTGGTGGTACGACGCCGGGTGCGCGGTGTCCTCTACGGCGCCCTGCGCACACCCCAGCCGCTGGGCGACCGCACGCTGGACGCGGCGATGGAGGCCGCGCGCGACGTCGAGCAGGCGCTGGTGGTCCAGGACCAGACGCGGGAGCTGCTGGCGGAGGCCGCCCGGGCCGAGCCTCGGAACGCGACGGCAGGCGCCGCTTGGGAGCAGGTGCGGGAGGCGCACACGGCGCTGCGGGCGCTGGCCCCGCGGATCGCCGACCCGACACTGCGGGCCGAACTGCTGGACGCGTGCGAGCTGCTGACGCCGGAGATTCCCCCGGCGGCGGTGCGTCTGACACCTCGTGAGCTGGACGTTCTGGCCTGTCTGGCGGCCGGCGCGACGAACGCAGCCGCGTCGGAGCGGCTGGCGCTGCGGCCGGAGACGGTGAAGAGCTATCTGCGCTCGGCGATGCGGAAACTGGGTGCGCACACGCGGGGTGAGGCGGTCGCGGCGGCGCGTCGCTCGGGGCTGCTGCCGTAGCCGTCGGCAACCGGTTGGACCAGTCGCTATTCATTCAGCGGCGCTTTGAATTTCTGTGTGCTGCGGCATTGTTATATCCCTCACCACCTCGTCCGTCCGAATTCCAATGAAACGTTGCCTAGAATTTGGCCAGAACACGACACACGGAGGGGAGCGGTGACCGTGCGACGGGACTTCACGGAGCCTGCCAGAGGCCGCCCCGACCTGGTCATCGGCCGGGAGGAGCCGTTCGGCGCGGCGCGTGAGCAGCTCGCCCGCGGCGGCAGTGTGCTGCTCCACGGCCCCGCCGGAATAGGAAAGTCGACCGTCCTGCGGGCATTGGCATCCGAATATGGGACAGCCGATCACACCGTGTTGCGCTGCTCGGCGACCGAGTCCGAATCCCATCTCCCGTTCCTGGCCCTCGCCGACCTGCTCGGCCTGGTCCTCGACGAGGTCTCCGACAAGCTCCCCGCGGGCCAGCGCACGGCCCTGGAGTCGGCGCTCACCGGCCGTGGCGAGTCCACCCTCCAGCAGGACGGACTCGCCCTGCGTCTCGCCGTGCTCTCCACCCTGCGCGCCCTCGCCGCGACGGGTCCCGTGCTCATCGTCGCCGACGACCTCCAGTGGCTGGACTCGGCGAGCGCCGAGCTCCTCGGTTTCGCCGCCCGCCGCCTCGGCGACACGCCCGTCCAACTGCTGTGCGCGGTGCGCACGGAGGGCCAGGAGTACGACCGTCACCTACGCGCGTCGCCCCCGGACACCCTCGCCGTCCGGCTCGGCGCGCTCTCCCGCGCCCAGGTCTCCGCGCTGCTCGACCACCGCGGCTACACCGGCCTGCCCCGCTCCACGGTCCGCGACATCCATCGCACCAGCGCGGGCAATCCGCTCTTCGCCCTGGAGCTCGGCCGCGCCCTCGCCGAGAACCCGACCCCGCCCAGACCCGGCGAGCCCCTGCCCGTGCCGACCTCGCTGCGCGCCCTGGTCCTCAACCGCCTGGAGGCGCTGTCCGACGAGGCCCGCCGCACCCTCCTCGTCGCGAGTGCCGGTGCCCGCCCCACCCTGGCCCTGCTGCACGCGGCCGGCCGCGAGAACGCCGAGGCGGAGACCGCGCAGGCGGCCGAACTCGGGCTGCTGGCAACGGACCCCGAGGGTCCCGCCGTACGCTTCGCGCATCCGCTGATCTCGGCCGCGCTGTACG
This sequence comes from Streptomyces sp. NPDC001617, assembly GCF_053596855.1. Lineage (NCBI taxonomy): Bacteria > Bacillati > Actinomycetota > Actinomycetes > Kitasatosporales > Streptomycetaceae > Streptomyces > Streptomyces sp. NPDC001617. The sequence goes on along the minus strand of NZ_JBSFHA010000076.1, from coordinate 45,919 downwards.
CGGAGGCGCCCGCGCAGGAGCGGCGGGCCGCACATGCCGCGCTGTCCACGGCCGCCTCCGACCCGATCGAGCGGGCCCGGCACCTCGCCCTCGCCACGACCGGCACCGACCCGGAGGCCGCGGCCCGGCTCTCCGAGGCCGCCGCCGTGGCCCGCGACCGCGGGGCGCCGTCGGCGGCCGCCTCGCTCGGACTGCTCGCCGCGCTGCACACGCCGGCCGACGGCGACCCCGGCCCGGACGAGCGCCGGCTGCAGGCCGCCGAGGACGCGATCACCGCCGGCGAGGTGGACCTCGCCCGGGACATCGCCCGCGAGGTGCTGACCCGGGCGACCGACCCGGCGGAGCGGGTGCGGGCCTGGATGGTGGTGATCGAGGCGGCCGGACAGGCGCTCGGCGAGGTCGACACCGTCTACCCGCAGGTACTCGCCGACGCCGGTGACGACCCCAGGCTGCTCGCCCTGGTCCACTACCAGCTGGCCTGGCGCGGACTGGTCGTCGAGGGCGACTTCGCCAAGGGCCGGGAGGAGGCCGCGCACGCGGCGGAGCTGGCGGCGAAGGCCGGCGACCGGCGCACCGAGCTTCTCGCGCTGTCCTTCCAGGCACAGACCGAGACCCTGATGGGCCACCCGGACGCCCCGACGACGATTCTGCGGGCGCTCAAGGAGCCTCAGGACCCGCAGGTGGCCTGCCATCACAACGGGGCGGGCACGGCCCGCTACCGCTGGCTGATCATGAGCGACGAACTGCCCGACGCCCGCTCCACCGTCAGCGCGCTGCTGCGCGAGGTGCGGCGGCGCGGCATGGTCGAGAGCGAGGTGCACTTCCTACGCCTGCTCGCCGACACCGAACTGCGCTCCGGCCACTGCGGACGGGCCCTCGACCTGGCCCGCGAGAGCATGCGGCTGGCCCGGGACTCCGGAATCGGCGAGATGCCCTCCGCCGTACTCGCCTCCCTCGCGGAGGCCGCCGGCGGGGACACGGAGCGGGCGCTGGAGCTGGGCCGGGAGGCGGTGCAACTCGCCGAGCAGGCCGGGGACCAGATGTACATCTCGCGGGGCCTGACCGCCCTCGGACACGCCCAGCTGGTCGCGGGCGACGCCGAGGGGGCGGCCGGCTCGCTGCGCCGGGTACGCGAGCTGGAGAACGGTTTCGGCATCACCGACCCGGCCCGTGGCCGCTGGCACGGGGACCTCGCCGAGGCCCTCGTACGCACCGGGGAGCTCGACGAGGCCCAGCAGGTCGTCGACGAGACCCGCGCCCACGCCCTGCGGCTGGGCCGGGAGAGCATGCTGGCCGTGCTCGACCGCGCCGAGGCGCTCGTGCGGGCCGCGCGCGGCGAGCACGACGCCGCCCTCGCCCAGCTGACGTCCGCTCAGGACCGGCTGGCCAAACTGGGCTACGGCCTGGAAGAGGCCCGCGCGGCCTTCGCACAGGCCGCGCTGCACACCCGGCGGCCGGGCCCGGCGTCGTACGACGAGGCCGCCCGTCTCTTCCGCCGCTGCCGGGCCCTGCCGTGGCTGCGTCAGGTCGAGGCGGCCACCGTCGCGAGCCGGGTGGAACCGAGTCCCCCCACCCCTGCGTCAGAGGGCCTGGAGGGCCTCGCCTCGATGGAGCGTCAGGTCGCCGCACTCGTCATGGAGGGCGCGACCAACCGCGAGATCGCGGGACGTCTGTTCATCAGCGTCAAGACGGTCGAGGCGACCCTCACGCGGGTCTACCGCAAGCTCGGCATCCGCTCTCGGGTGGATATCGTCCGACTAGCGGCGGGGCGCCGCACAAAGTGAGGTTTGTCCGGGTTTACTAGCCGGCGACCGAGGGTTTTCCCTGCCCAACTCCCCCTAGGGGGTTCCCTCATTGGGAACGGGAACTTCCGCGTTCTAGCTTATGAACGTGCCGCTCGCCCGGGCATACGGGGGTCGGTCCCGCGACCCCCGTGCACAACCCCCCACACCCGCGCGACCCCCCACCGGCTATCCCCCCACGAGGAGACGCATGTTCGGGCTCAACCGCGCAAAGAAGACCGCCGCCGTCGTCGCGGCGACCGCTGCCGCGGCAGCGACCGCACTGCTCAGCGCCCCCACCGCTGTGGCCGCCCCGCAACCCATCGTGGGCGGTACGACGACCACGACGACCGCGTACCCGTTCATGATGCAGATCACCGACGCCTCGCAGAACCAGTTCTGCGGCGGCACCCTCGTATCGGCCACCAAGGTCGTGACGGCCGCGCACTGTATGGTCGGCGAGACCACCAGCAGCGTCAGAGTCGTCGGCGGCCGCACCTACCTGAACGGCACCAACGGCACGGTCAGCCGGGTCAGCAAGATCTGGATCAACCCGGACTACACCGACGCCACCAACGGCGACGACGTCGCCGTCCTCACGCTCTCGACGTCGATGTCGTACACCCCGGCCTCGTACGTCTCCTCCTCCGACACCTCCGTGTACGCGGCCGGCACCACCGCCCGCATCCTCGGCTGGGGCACCACCTCGGAGAACGGCAGCTCCTCCAACCAGCTGCGGACCGCGACCGTCCCGATCGTGTCCGACTCCAGCTGCGCGAGCTCCTACGGTTCGGACTACGTCAAGTCCGACATGGTTTGCGCCGGATACACGTCCGGCGGCACAGACACCTGCCAGGGCGACAGCGGCGGTCCCCTGCTCATCGGGGGCGTCCTGGCAGGGATCACTTCTTGGGGCGAGGGCTGTGCGGAGGCCGGTTACCCGGGTGTCTACACCCGGCTGACCACCTTCTCCAGCCTGGTGACCGCGCAGGTCAACTCCTAGCTCCAGAAGGTCTCCTGAGTATCCCTCAGGTGAGAGACAAGGGGGCGTTGCGGGCTACCACGAGCAGCCCGCAGCGCCCCCTTTCCACGCCCCCGGGAAAGGGGGCCGCTACTTGTCGGCGACGAGCCTGCCCGCCGCGCCCCAGCTGTCCGCCGGAACCTCGTGGATCCAGACCTGCACGGTCTCGGCCGGAATCCGGTACGCGTCCACGAAGGCGTCGGTGACGCGCTTGACGAGGTCCCGCTTGAGCTCGACGTCGCGCGGGCCCTGCTGGATGGTGACGATCGGCATGGCTGAACTCCCTTGGTCCGTAGCCTTGTCGGCTTCCCTCTCGGTGACCCCAGTCCATCGCGTCCGGCATCCGTGACCAAGAAGCAGACCGCGACCGCAGCGATCAGTTCTCGTGATCGCCGCAGGCCAGGATCAGGGTGTCCAGATGCGTCGGCGTGGCCGAGTCGGACACGGCGAGGCCCGTCGACAGAGCGAGGCCGGGTGCGCGGAAGGGCACGAAGGCCACGCGGGGGGTGTGCAGCACGCGCGCGTGGGACGCGTAGACGACCGTCCACAGGGGGCGGGTGCCGATGGTGGCGAGGGTGTCCTGGAGGGAACCGCTCGCCGGTCCGGGCAGGGGTTCGAAGCCGGCCTCGTGGCAGGCACCGATGACCAGGTCGACCAGGGCCGGGTTGTTGCGCCGGTCGGTGAGGGCGAGGGGCAGCCCGGCCAGCTCCTCCACACCGATCTCGTCGCGGTCGGCGAGGGGGTGGGTGGCGGGGAGGGCGGCGACCAGGGGGTCGGGCCACAAGGGGAGGACGCGGACGCCGGGTATCGGCTCGACGGACCGTACGAACGCGGCGTCGAGCTGACCGCCGGCGACCTTGGCGAGGCGCTCGGCGGCGGGGAGCGAGAAGAGCTCGACGGGGGTGTCGGGCGCCCGGCGCGCGAACGCGGCGAGCACGCGGTCCAGATGAACACCCATCCCGGTGCTCGTGCCGATCCGGAAGCCCGGCGGCGGAGCGACGGCGGCACGTGCCCGGTCCGCGGCCGCGAGCACCGCCCTCGCCTCGGGCAGCAGCCGCTCCCCCGCGGCCGTCAGCCGCACCCTTCTCGGCGTACGGTCGAACAGCTCGGCGCCCAGCTCCCGCTCCAGGCGCTGTATCTGCATGCTCACCGCGGACTGCACGATGTGCAGCCGCTCGGCCGCCCGTCCGAAGTGCAGCTCCTCGGCGACGGTGACGAAGTAGGTGAGCTGCCGCAGTTCCATGGGCCCGACTCTAGAGGGGTGCGGCGGGCGGGCCGTGGGCTACTTGATCACGGCGCCGAAACGGATGTCGTACGAGGCCCCCGCATGCATGCTCGCCAGCATCCGCTCCCCCTCCTCGGCCACGTCCTCCCGCTGGGCCTTGGTGAGTTTCCCGAAGGGTTCGATGACGAGCTCGTCCTCGCCCAGCTTCCACACACCGGCGAGGAAGCCGTCGACGAGGAGGGTGCGGTGGACGACGTTGCCCACCCAGCTGCGGCCCCGGTACTCGGGCGGTACGACGCGGGTGCGGTCGGCGTGGGAGAGGAGCAGGTTGTCGAACTCCGGGAGGAAACGGGGAGGGGCGGGGGTGTCGGGGTCGGGGCGAGGAGCGTCGGGAAGGTCGAAGAGTTCGGTCCCGTTCTCGTCCCGGAAGGTGAGAAGCCGGGGCCGAAGCCGCTCGAAGGCGTCCCGCAGACGGGTGAGACCGGCCCAGGTCTGCATGTCCTTGACGGAGGCGGGGCCGAAGGCGGCGAGGTAGCGGAGGATGGTGAGGTCGGGGGTGGGGGTGGGCGGGGTCTCGGCGGGCGACGAGGAGAGCTTGCCCGACATCGGGTCGGGGACGGTTTCGGCAGGTGTGGGGGACGGGTTGTCCGACACCGGGTCGGGGGCGTTCGCGGCAGGAGCGCCTTCAGCGGTCGCGGGGATCGGCGTGCCGGGCGCGGGCGGCGGGAGCGTGCGGGCCGTGCGGTGGGGGCCCAGCCAGTGTTCCGCTGTCGTCAGGGCGACCTGGCCGCTCTGGCCCCACAGTCCGCGCGGGGTGACCTGGACGAGGGGCAGCTTGCAGCGGGCTGCGATTCCGAGGGCCTGAGGGTCGGCGTCGGGCCACTCGTCGGCGAGGGCCTCACGCAGCTGCTTCATGGTGCGGGGCTCGGCCTCGACGAGGTCGCGGGCGAGGACGGCGAGGCGGTCGAGGTCGACGCCGGCAAGCCCCTTGCGGAAGATGGTGAGTTCGCGGTCGCGGGCCGGTTGGACCAGTGGGCGCAGGGTGAGGGCGTCGGCGGCGGTGTGGGTGTGGATCGTGGAGCGCATGGTGACGATACGGACGACCTCGCGGTCCGCCATCAGCGCGGAGAGCCGCTCGGGGGCGAAGCCGTCGAGGCGGGCGGCGAGTGCGTAGTACGGCGGCTTCACGTTCTGCGCCTGAAGCCCGAGAAGATGCTCGACAGCGGCCTCGACGGAGAGCGGGGACCGACGCAGCAGCAGTTGCCGGTCGAGGGTGGCACGGTTGAGGGCGCGGGAGGCGAGCACGGGAGCGGGGGCGGCGGATGCCCGGGGGCTGCGCCGCCTGCGGGGGTCGGTCGTCCTGGTCACCGTCCCTCACCTCCGAGAACCGCCATGTCCGTCATGCCGTGCCCTGGAGAACCCGCCGCCGCCGTCCTTCCCTGCCCTCGAGAGGCCGCCACCGCCCTCGCCCCCTTCCCTCGAAAGCCGGTCCCGCAGCGCGCTGTCCCCCGACCGTCGGTCCCCCTCATCGCGCCCTGTCCGTGGGAGCTCATCGCCCTCGCCCCACCCCGCCCACTGGAACCCGTCTCCTTCGTCATGCCCCGCACGCTAACCGCCCTTGCGGTCAGCTTCGGTCCGCACCTCTCACCAAATCCCGGCGCCGCCCGCCACCCCGGCGTCGTTTGCCCCGTATATCCTGCCCGGGATCACGCAGCCGCAGCTTCGATCCGGGAGGCAGCCGCATGTCCGAGCGACCCGCCCGTCCGGCGCCGAAGAACTCCGTGAAGTCCGTCTTGCGCCGCGCCCTGACGACCCCGCCGCCGCCCTCGGCCGACACCGCTCTCCCACCGGCCGCCCCGGCCCCCACCGAGTCGTCGGAGGTGGCCAGCGTCGTCCAGGCGGCGCTGTACCGGGACGGCGTCCGGGTCTCCTCCCCCGCCACCCTCGCCGAGACCTTCCGCGAGCTGCGCGAGGAGCCGTCCGGCATGGCCTGGATCGGTCTGGCACGTCCGACGGAGGCCGAACTCCTGTCCCTGGCCGACGAGTTCGACCTCCACCCGCTGTCGGTCGAGGACGCGATGGAGGCCCACCAGCGCCCGAAGCTGGAGCGCTACGGCGACACGCTCTTCGTCGTCCTGCGCGCGGCCCGCTATCTCGACGCCCCCGAGGAGGTCGACTTCGGCGAACTGCACGTCTTCCTCGGCCCCGACTTCGTGATCACGGTCCGGCACGGCGCCGCCCCCGACCTCTCCGCGGTCCGCCACCGCATGGAGGAGGCGCCGGAACTGCTGGGGCTCGGTCCCGAGGCCGTGCTCTACGCCATCCTCGACGCGGTGGTCGACGGCTACGCCCCCGTCGTATCCGGCGTCCAGAACGACATCGACGAGATCGAGACGGAGGTCTTCCGCGGCGACCCGGAGGTCTCCCGCCGTATCTACGAACTCTCCCGCGAGATGGTCGAGTTCCAGCGCGCCACCCGCCCCCTGGTCGGCATGCTGCACAGCCTGATGGCCGGCTTCGCCAAGTACGAGACCGACGAGGAACTCCAGCGCTACCTCCGGGACGTCGCCGACCACGTCACCCACACAAGCGAACGCGTCGACGGCTTCCGCCAGGCCCTCACCGAGATCCTCACCGTCAACGCCACCCTGGTCACCCAGCAACAGAACGCGGAGATGCGGGCGTTGGCGGAAGCGGGCTTCGAGCAGAACGAGGAGATCAAGAGAATCTCCTCGTGGGCGGCCATCCTGTTCGCTCCGACGCTGGTCGGGACGATCTACGGCATGAACTTCACGCACATGCCGGAGCTGCACTGGGTGCTCGGCTACCCCTTCGCGATCGCCCTGATGGCAGGCGTATGCGTCAGCCTGTACGTCATCTTCAAGCGACGGGACTGGCTCTGAGCGGTTCCGCACGGGCGACCGGCAGGGGTGCACTGCGGCGGTGACGGCCAGGGCGCTCCCGCTCGGCTGGAAACCCCGGCGAGGAGCCGCTCGACGCCGCCCGGTTCGAGGAACAGAACAAGATGTCCGGCGAGGAAGAGGGTCGGCTGCCGGTCCGCTTGCGACACGATGACGGCACCTTGGCGATCACCGCCTCCTCACGGCCGGCCCTGAGCTCAGTGCCGGCGTCGGTGGCGACAACGCGTTTGCCGCGCGGGCGAGACGGCTGAGCACAAACGCCTGGTGCACGGCGAGCCCCCGAGAGCGCATCCCGTCCTGTCCGGCCTGCACCTGAGCCCAGTCGATGATCGTGAGCTGTTCGAGCGGACCCCGCCGAGGTATTGCTGGCCGGTTTCGGCGGTGCTAAGTTCCGCCGAACCGGTTCGACCTGACACCTCCTCCGGCACCCGTGAGCTCAGCGGGGCAGCCCGATGTCTCCTCGAACCGGTTCGAATACGTGTGCCCGTTCTCGCACTCCCGACACCAGAAAGAGCCGCCCATGCGTCAGCGTTCATCGCGTCCGCTGTCCAGAACCGCCGTCCTGCTGGCCGCCCTTGCCGCCGGCCTGCTGCCCGCCACCACCTCGCACGCCGCCGACACCGGCGTCACCGTCGACTTCGCCACGGCCGGTGGCGCCCCGACCTACCACGCCTCCGGGATGATCTACGGGATGACCCCGGACGGTTCGCTGCCGCAGGACCACTTCTTCAAGGACATCAAGTGGCACTTCATGCGAGCCGGCGGCGCGCAGCTCAACAGCGGCGGCTACGCCACGAGTCTCGCCGACTACCAGACCCGCTGGGCCTCCACCCTGGCCCAGTACAAGCGGACCGCCGCCCTGGGCGGCACCTTCGTGCTGCTCCCGCACGACCTGTGGGGCGCCGACGGCACCACCAGCCAGGGCTGGCCGGGCGACAACGGTGACTGGACGCAGTTCGACGCCTTCGTCACCCAGCTGATCGGCGACGTCAAGGCCAACAACATGACCGTCGAGTGGGATCTGTGGAACGAGCCCGACGGCAGCGGCTTCTGGGGCGCCTCGCAGAGCCAGTACCTGCAGATGTGGTCCCGGTTCTACGCCAAGGTCCGGGCCGCGTTCCCGGGTCAGCTGATCGTCGGACCCAGCATCGCGGGCCAGCCGAACTCCTCCAACTCCTGGTGGACGACGTTCCTTTCCTACGTCAAGGCCAACAACGTCGCGCCGGACATCTGGAGTTGGCACGACGAGCCGGGTGACCCGGTCACCGACGTGGGCCGCGCCAACTCGACCCTCGCATCAGCCGGGTTGACGAACACGCGGCCGTACCAGATCAACGAGTACGCCACGCTGGCCATGCAATCTCCCGGCGGCGGCGCCTGGTTCATCGGCCGCCTCGAGCGGGCCGGCGCCGACGGGCTGCGCGGCAACTGGGCCTCGGGCACCAAGCTGCACGACTACGAGGCCAACCTGCTCACCAAGAACAGTGCCGGCCAGTACCTGCCGCTCGGCGAGTGGTTCATGTACCGCTACTACGGCTCCCAGACCGGCAACATCGTCAACCTGATACCGGGCACCGGCACCGACGGCCTGGCCACCAAGGACAACTCCGCCAAGAACGCCAGGATTCTGCTCGGCAGCAGCGGCAACACCGGCACGGTCACCGTCAACCTCACCGGTCTGAACACGACGTCGGTGGTGGAGAGCGGCAAGGTCCGCGCCGTCGTCCAGCGCGTCCCGTACAACAGCGGCGCGGCCGTCACCGGACCGACGACGGTCTCCGACACCACGGTGACGGTCAGCAACAACGCCGCCTCGGTCAGCGTCCCGTTCACCAACGCCAAGGACGGCTACACGGTCACCCTGATGCCGCCGTCCGACACCACCGTCCCGACGGTCGCCGTGAGCGAGAACAGCGGCCAGTGCCTGGACGACACCGATCTGAGCACCGCCAACGGCAAGCAGTACCAGCAGTACTACTGCGAGGGCGGCTACCAGCAGATGCTCGACCTCAAGCCGGTGTCCGGGCGTACCAACACCTACACGGTGGTCAATGAGCTCAGCGGCAAGTGCCTGGACGTGGCCGGTGCCTCGACGGCGGACGGCGCCGCGGTCGAGCAGTACACCTGCAACGGCGGCACCAACCAGATGTTCACCCTCAACCCGGTGACCGCGCTCGGCAACAGCCAGGACTACCAGCTCGTGGCCGTGCACAGCGGCAAGTGCGTCGACGTCTCCGACGTCTCGACCTCGCCGCGGGCCCTGGTCCACCAGTGGACCTGCGACGCCGCGAGCGTCCTCGCCACCAAGAAGAACCAGATCTGGCGACTGCAGGGCAAGGCCTGACCCTGTCCGCGGTCACGGGGGCGCCGGGGTGACATACAGGCGTACGGCCTGGACGCCGACGTGCCAGGTGCGGTGCAGGCGGTAGGCGGTGTTCACCGCGTCCCACAGGATGGCGTCGCGTGATCCGGGTCTGCGGTGCCGGCCGGGACCGGAGACCACCCAGACGCGGCCGTGACCTGGGACGGGGTGTGCTCGAGCCCGTCCGGGTCGGTCGGGTCGAACGGCGCTTGGAGGGCGATGTCGGTGGTGTCGGAGAAGGCGCTCGGGTACGCGACAGCGGTCGAACGCCAGGCCTTCGGCTGGAACAGCACGGCATCGCCGTCCTGCGCGTTCGCGGCCACGACGCGGGCGAGTGCGCGCAGTTCGTCGCCGTGTCCGTCCCCCTCACGGACGCTCGACCGGGCGGGAAACGACAGGGCGGCGAGGGACACCAGGGCGAGCAGGGCCGCCGCGGTGGACGTGGCCGGCCGGCCCGGCATGCGGGCGGCGGCCGCGTCCAGGCCCTGCCCCACCAGCCGGCTCAGACCGAGCAGCGCGTACAGCACAGAGCGGTCACGAGAGCTGTGCCGCCTCCGGCACCGGCTCCCGTCGGTTCAGCCTGCGGATGATCGGCCAGGTGATCCGGCCCGCGCCGAAGCGCGCTGTCGACGAGGCCGGGGCCGCCCGGGACGATCGTGAGGGTGCCGGCGGCCATGCTCGCGCAGAAGGCGAGCAGCAGCTCGGACCTATCCGACTCCGGCCGATCGACAGGTCCGCCCGCCCCTCGACTGATGACCTCATCAGAATTGTCGCCGTATCGCCTCGCGCGGCTAGACTCCGCGCATGCCTTCGTCAGCCCCGCCCCGCAACCGCTTCGAGCGGCGCCGTGCCGAGACCCGTCAGGCGCTGGTGCGCGCGGCCCGGCAGATCCTCGCCGAGAGCGGCGACACGAGCGCCAGCATCCAGACGATCGCGGAGCGCGCAGACGTCGGTTTCGGCTCCTTCTACAACCACTTCGAGTCGAAGACGGAGCTGTTCGAGGCGGCGGTGGTCGACGCGCTGGAGGAGTTCGGCCAGACCTTCGACGAGCGCCTCGAAGGCATCGACGACCCGGCGGAACTGGTCGCGGCGGGCTTCCGGCTCAGCGCGCGCATGGCCGACTCGCACCCGGAGCTGATGCAGGTCCTGCGTCTGAAGGCGCTCGGCTACCTCCACTCGGACAACGGTCTGGCCACCCGTGCCCTGCGCGACCTGGAGGTCGGTATCGCCTTGGGCCGCTTCACCGCCCTCGACCCCGTCGTCGCCCTCTCCGCCCTGGGCGGCACGCTGCTGTCCCTGGTGGAGCTGCGCTTCGCCCGCCCCGACCTGGACGGTGACGAGGCCGCCTCGAACCTCGCCGAGATGGTGCTGCGCATGCTGGGCCTGACCGCGGAGGACGCCCACGAGGTCGCCGGGCGCCCGCTGCCCGACCTCGACCGATAGCCGCAAGGGGCAGCGCCGACCGCGCCTCTTCCAGGCAACGAGTTCACCGAGACCACCTCCTCGGCCATCGAGCAGGTCGGCGGCGCCGCCCGCGGCAAGGCGATCATCGTCCTCAACCCGGCCGAACCCCCGCTGATCATGCGGGACACCGTGCACTGCCTGGTCTCCGACTGCGCCACCGAGGCCGTCACGGCGTCCATCGAGGAGATGGTCGGGCGTGTGCAGGCGTACGTCCCCGGCTACCGGCTCAAGCAGAAGGTGCAGTACGAGAAGGTCGCCGCGGACGATCCCCTGCGCACCCTCGGCCCCGGCACCGACGAGGCCCTGAAGGTGTCCGTCTTCCTGGAGGTCGAGGGCGCCGCCCACTACCTCCCGGCCTACGCCGGCAACCTCGACATCATGACCTCGGCCGCGCTGCGCACCGCGGAACGCATGGCCGCCCACAGCAAGGAGGCGGCCGAGTGACCGCTCTGTACATCCAGGACGTCACCCTGCGGGACGGCATGCACGCCGTCCGGCATCGCTACACCGTCGACCAGGCGCGCGCGATCGCCGCCGCCCTGGACGCCGCCGGCGTGGCCGCCATCGAGATCGCCCACGGCGACGGACTCTCCGGCTCCAGCATCAACTACGGCGTCGGCGCCCACACCGACTGGGAGTGGATCGAGGCCGTCACCGACGTCACGCACCACGCGGTGCCCACCACCCTGCTGCTGCCCGGCATCGGCACCCTGCACGACCTCAGGCAGGCCCACACCCTGGGCATCCGCTCGGTGCGCATCGCCACCCACTGCACCGAGGCCGACATCTCGGCGCAACACATCGCCGCCGCACGGGAGTTGGGCATGAATGTCGCAGGGTTCCTGATGATGTCCCACCTGGCCGAACCGGCCGAACTGGCCCGCCAGGCCAAGCTGATGGAGTCGTACGGCGCCCACTGCGTCTACGTCACCGACTCCGGCGGCCGCCTCACCATGGACGGCGTCCGCGACCGCTTCCGCGCCTACCGCGAAGTCCTCGACCCGGAAACGGAGTTGGGCATCCACGCCCACCACAACCTGGCCCTCGGCGTGGCCAACACCGTCGTCGCCGTCGAGGGCGGCGCCGTACGTGTCGACGCCTCGCTCGCGGGGCAGGGCGCGGGTGCGGGCAACTGCCCGCTGGAGGCGTTCGTCGCGGTCGCCGACCTGATGGGCTGGAAGCACGGCTGCGACCTGTTCCCGCTGATGGACGCGGCCGACGATCTCGTACAACCGCTGCAGGACCGCGAGGTGCGGGTGGACCGCGAGACGCTCAGTCTCGGCTACGCGGGCGTGTACTCCAGCTTCCTGCGGCACGCCGAGACCGCCGCCGCGCGGTACGGCCTGGACACGCGGAGCATTCTCGTCGAGGTCGGCCGGCGGGGCATGGTCGGCGGCCAGGAGGACATGATCACCGACATCGCGCTGGACCTGGTGGCGCGGGCGGAGGCCGCCTCCTGACCCGGGAACCGGGCGGCCGGGGTCGGCCGCCCGGGCAGGACTACTCCTCGTCCGTCGTCGTCACCGGCCGTGTCCGGCCGGGCTCCGGCAGCTCGTGCTCCAGGGCCCGGATGTACAGGACGTCGCCGATGAGCAGGTCGTACACCAGGACTCCGATCACCCCGCCGACCAGCGGCCCGACGATCGGTATCCAGAAGTAGTTGCTGAAGGCACCCGATAGGGTGCCAGGCATCGCCAGGTCCTGCCAGCCCGCCGCCCAGGTGAACAGACGGGGGCCGAGGTCGCGGGCGGGATTGATGGCGTACCCGGCGTTCGCCCCGAAGGACATGCCGATGGCCGCGACCGCGAAGCCGACCAGCAGCGGGCCCAGGTTCGCCTTCACGGCGGTGTTGCGCAGGTCGATCAGAGCAACGACCAGCATCACCAGGAAGGCGGTGCCGACGATCTGGTCGATCAGCGGGCCCCAGATCCCGCCGTGGAAGTACGGCGCGGGGAAGGTGGCGAAGATGGAGAACGTGGCGAGCGTATGGCCGTTCGTCTTCGGGCCCTTCGCCACGTTGTCGAAGGTGTTGATCGCGTCGTGGTAGACGGCGAAGACCAGCGCGGCGCCCGCGAACGCCCCGACCAGTTGGGCCGCCCAGTACGGCAGGACCTTGATCCACGGGAACTTCCGGCGCACCGCCATCGCCAGGGTCACGGCGGGGTTGATGTGGGCCCCGCTGACGCCGCCGGCGACATACACGCCGAAGACGACCGCCATGGCCCAACCCCAGGTGATCAGCAGCCAGTCGCCCGCCGCGACGAAGATCGTCGTGGGCCCGGACGTACGGCCGGATCCGGGCAGTGCCGCGACCGCCATCGCCACCACACCGCAACCGAAGGAGATGAGGACGAAGGTCCCCAGGAACTCTGCCAGGCATTCACCCCACAGCCCTCCGCGGCGCCTGAGCCTGGAGGGTTTCACCAGGGGAGGGATTTCCACAGCCATGTCGGCCCCCTAGGAATGAGTCCGCTCAGCACCTCCATCGTCCGCCGCGGACGCATCAAGCGCATCATCCATGAGCCCTCATCCACATATGGAGATGGCCGGCCTGGTCGCTCGCGAGCGGGTCGGCGGGTGCCCGGCCCTGCCATCGACCGTCGAGGGCATCACAAAAGCGCAGGTCGCGGAGGAGTCCTCGCGGAAAATGGACAGGTTGGCGCGCAGGATCGCGTCGGCGGGGCGGTCGGTGTCGGGCGTGCGCAGGGTGAGCGGCAGGCGCGGGCGGGTCGCGGCCATCAGGCGCTCCAGCAGTGCGGGAAGACGTCGCCCCACAGCCGGTCGGCACCGAACCAGAAGCCGTCCCGGTGCCGGATGGCGACGCCATGGAGACGGGCGTGGGGCCGGCGCCCGCCGAAGGCGAGCAGCCAGGGCAGGCGCTCGGCGACGGCGTCGTGCAGGACGGGGTCGCCCGTGAGATCGACTCGGCGGCGAAGGCGGAGAGCCGGGTCGGTGGGCGGGTGGCGGTGAGGGCGGTGAGGAAGTCGTCGACGGACTCGCGCCGGCCCAACTCCCCGGCCAGAGTGGTCGATTCACCGGGAGCCGGTTCCCGGCCGGAGTGAGGATCACTTCTCGACGCCGGAGCACGGGGCGGACGAGCGGGAGGGAGACCTACGGGGTCGGGATGCCCGCCGGGCGGGCGGGGCGGCCGAAGCGGACCGGCACGCCCGGCGAGTACAGGACGCTCACCGGCTCCCCGGACGGCTTGGGCAGCCCCGCCGCGACCACCAGCTCCTCCTCGCACTCCACCAGCTCGGCCCGGTGCAGAGGCCAGCGCGGATGGGCGTTGGGCAGGTACATCTGCCGGCCGAAGAACGCGCTGTGCATGCCCCAGCGCGCGGTCAGGAAGTGCTCCAACTCAGTTGGTTCCGAGATGCGTTCGCCGACGCGGACGGTGATACGACTGCTCGCGCCACGCGGGCCGGGCCAGCGGCGGGAGCTCGTGTAGGTGACGGTCTCGCCGTCCGCGTCGGCCCGCCTCTCGATCTCCATACGCGCCCATATGTACGGGATCCGGAAACCGAGCCGCCCCACCGCGACCGGGATCAGCCGCGAGGCGTCGAGCGAGCGGAACACGACTCCGCGCCGCCCGTGCGCGTCCACCGAGTACAGGCGCACATTGGTCTCGGGGAAGGTGCCCAGATAAGGGACGCCGGGGAGGTGCAGCCAGCCCACGCGATGCATCCGGAACGCGACCAGGCCGACATAGGTGACGCCGTCCAGGATGTCGGGCACGGTCCCGGTCGGGAGGAGCGGGGCGACGTCGGCCGGGTCGGCGGCCCAGTGGAGGAAGGCGAGGTCGAGCCAGGACTGGGTGAGCAGGGCGCGCCGTATGACCCCTGGCGCGTCGGCGGTGATGGGCTCGGCGGGTACCGGGGGCTGCGGCGATGGCGGCACGGTCGGCGGCATCCGACCAGTATCACAGGGGAACGGGGCCGGCGGACAGGACGGTGGAGCCGACCGGGCAGGGTGGGTCCTCACCGCAGCGCGGTCCGCCTGACGGCCGCCGGTGCAGCAGGCGTACGGTGTCACCGATGGCCCGCACCCGCTGTACGGCTTCCTGTTGGGTCAGGCGGTCCACTTCGAGCGGTCGGTCCGCACGATGATCATCTACCAGCAGCTGGCCAACCGGGTGCTGGACCCCCGCCTGCCGAGATCACACGCTGAGCGCCGCCCGCACCGCCTGCTCGGACTCCGCCCCGCCCTCGCCGGAGGAGGTGACCCGGCCGGGCGCCGTCAGCCGGGCCGGCCGGTCCCGACGGCGTACGGCAGGACGGTGACCGCCACCGCGGGGAGGTTGCCCAGGGCGTGGGCGAGCCGCTCGGCGGTGCCGCGGTGCAGGAGGCGGCCGAGCAGGCTGGGGTAGGCGCGGTGCGGGAGGAGCAGGGTGAGGGCGGTGTCCCCGTCGGCCGTGGTCGCGGAGGCCAGTTCGGTCAGGGCGCGGACGAGGCGGCGGTCCGGACAGTCGACGAGCTCCAGGTGGACGTCGGTCGCGTCCGTCGCCTGCCAGAGGGCGGTGAGACGTTGGGCGCGCGGGGCGTCTACGGCGACGTGCACGGCCCGTACCTCGTCGGGCCGTAGTTCGTGCGCGTACCGCAGGGCCTGGAACACGGCCGGGTCGAAGACGTCGACGAGGACCAGGACGATGTGCCGGCGCCAGCGCGCGCGATCGCTCTCCTGGGCGGGCGGCAGGTTCTGGAGCGCGGCGGTCTCGGCCCGGTACTCGCGGTTGATGCGGATCAGCGCCCACACGCCGAGCGGGAAGACCACGACGACGAGCCAGGCGCCCTCGGTGAACTTGGTGACGGCGAAGATCAGCACGACGGCCGCCGAGACGACCGCGGCCGAGGCGTTCACGACGATCTTCCAGGCCCGGCCGGGCTCCCGGCGTCGTAGGTGATAGGTCGTCAGACCGGCGCCCGCCATGGAGAACGCGGTGAACACGCCGATGGCGTACAGCGCGACCAGCCGGTCCACGTTGGCGTCGGTGACCAGGAGCAGGGCGAGGGCCACCACGGAGAGGGTGATGATGCCGTTGGAGAACGAGAGGCGGTGGCCGCGCCGGGTCAACTGCCGTGGCAGGAAGCGGTCTTCGGCCACGAAGCTGGCCAGGTACGGGAAGCCGGTGAAGGGTGTGTTGGCGCCGGTGTAGAGGATCAGCGCGGTGGCCAGCTGGACCACGGTCAGCCCGGCCGTGCCCGCCCACGAGTGGCCGAAGACCAGGTCGGCCTCCTGGGCGAGCACGGTCGGGGTGCCGTCGCGGTACGGGATCGCGTGGGTGAGGTGGGCGAGCCCGGAGACGCCGAGGACCAGGACGCCGAGGACGCAGCTCATGGTGATGAGCGTGCGGCGGGCGTTGCGGCCCTGGGGTTCGCGGAAGACCGAGATGCCGTTGGAGATCGCTTCCAGACCGGTGAGCGAGGAGCCGCCGTTGGCGAAGGCGCGCAGCACCATGAAGAGGGAGGCGCCGTAGAGCCAGCCACTGCCCTGTGTGCCGAGCGGGACGGCCCCGGCGGCGTGCACGTCGGCGTGCGGCAGGTCGTCGAACGCCCAGCGGGCGAGGCCGATGACGAGGACCAGTCCGACCGAGACCATGAACAGGTACGCGGGCGCCGCGAACATCCGGCCCGCTTCGCGCAGCCCGCGCAGATTCCCGTATGCCAGGAACACCACCACCACTACGCTGAACGGGAGTTGGAGGTGGTCGAGGCCGGTCCAGCCGCCGCCGACCAGATGCGCGAGGGAGATGATCGCGTTGGTGCCGGCCGACACCTGGACGGCGACCGTGACGACGTAGTCGACGAGCAGCGCGACGGCCGCGACCTGCGCGATGTCGGGGCCGAGGTTGTCGCGGGCGACGACGTAGGAGCCGCCGGCCCGGGTGTAGATCATGACGACGTCGCTGTAGCACAGTGTCAGCAGTACGAGGACGCACAGGATGGCGCCGGTGACCGGCATCAGCAGCGTGAACGCGGCGACCCCGACGACCGGGACGAGCACCCTCAGCATCTCCTCGCTGCCGTACGCCGAGGAGCTGATGCAGTCGGAGGCCAGCACGCCGAGGGCGGTGCGGTTGCCGAGCTTCTCGTGGCGGATGCGCGCGGTCGCCAGGGGCGGGCCGAGCAGCAGGCGCTTGAGGCGGTAGCCGAGCGGTTCGACGAGGCCGGCGGCACGGTCGTTGACGGACATATGACCCATGACAGCGAGGTTCCCCGCTCGAAGCCGTCAGGCCACCCCGACGGAGGGCCAAAGGGGTGTAAAGCCGCGATGAGCGCGGCCGCGGCGGACGGCCGCAGACCAAAGCGCTATACACGCAGTGTATAGCCGCTGCGCATAGTCCCGGCATGCCTTCTCTGACCGGCAAGATGAAGAAAAGGGCGTCAGGGTTGCGCGCCGCCGGCGTAATCGTGGCGGCCGCCTCCCTGGCGCTGACGGGGTGCGCCAAGGTCGACACCACCGCGCCCAGCGCCGCACGCTCCCATGTCTCGGCGCAGGCGCGGTTCGGGACCGTCGACTGCCGTGAGGCCAAGTGCACCGCGCTGACCTTCGACGCGGGGCCCAGCGAGAACTCGGCGCGGCTGCTCGACATCCTGAAGGAGAAGCACGTCCCGGCGACCTTCTTCCTCCTCGGCAGACGGCACATCGAGAAGTACCCGGAGCTCGTCGAGCGGATGGCCGCCGAGGGGCACGAGGTGGCCGGCCACACCTGGGACCACAAGATCCTGACCCGAATAGGACCCGAGCAGATACGCGAGGAGCTGGAGCGCCCGAACGAGGCGATAGAGCGCCTGATCGGACACCGCCCCACCCTCATGCGCCCGCCCCAGGGCCGTACGGACGCCACCGTGCAGAAGATCTGCCAGGAGCTGGGCATGTCCGAGGTGCTGTGGAGTGTGACCGCCAAGGACTGCACGACCACCGACTCCGACCTCATCACCCGGCGCGTCCTCGCCCAGGCCTCCCGGGACGGGATCATCCTGCTGCACGACATCTACAAGGGCACCGTGCCGGCGGTGCCGGGCATCATCGACGCGCTCAAGGAGCGCGGGTACGTGTTCGTCACCGTGCCGCAACTGCTCGCGCCGGGGAAGCCGGAGCCGGGGAAGGTGTACCGGCCGTAGCGCTCGCACACCAAGGTCAGGTCACCAGGTCAGGTGGAGTTCCTCCGGTGAGCGGTGGATCATCGTCGGCCGCATGACCACCGGACGGCCCTCCGCCAGCCGCAGGCCCGGGAGCCGGCGGGTCAACTCCTCCAGGGTGAGCCGTAGTTGTTCGCGGGCCAGTTGGGAGCCGGGGCAGCCGTGCACACCGAGGCCGAAGGCCAGGTGGCGTTGTGTCGGGCGGGTGATGTCGAACTCGTCGGGGGCCGGGTGCCGGGCCGGGTCCCGGTTGGCGCCGCCGAAGGCCACGAACAGCGTTGCCCCGGCCGGGAGTTCGGTGCCGGCCAGGGTGAGGGGACGGGTGGTGACCCGGCGGAAGCCCTGCAGGGCGCCGTCGTAGCGGGCGGCCTCCTCGACGGCGGCGGGAATCCGGTCGGGCTCGGCGCAGAGCAGCTCCCACTGGTGCGGGTGCCGGAGGAGGTGCAGGACGGTCGTGCCGATCAGGGCGGTGGTGGTCAGATGACCGGCGATGAACAGGTTCTGGAGGTGGGCGACGAGTTCGTGACGGTGGTCCAGGTTCAACTCACCTTCGGTGACGACCGAGTTGATGAGTTCCGTGCACAGGTCGTCGCGGGGGTCGGCGTACCGCTCGCGGGCGTACCGTTCCAGGACGAGCTGCATCGCGACCGCGTCCTCGGCCGCGGCGATCTGCTCGGCCTCCTCCAGCGGGCGGAAGAGCAGCTCCTCGGCGCGGTGGCCGCCGTGCACGACGACCGGCACGTCGGCCGGGTCGAGACCGGCGATACGGCCGATGACGTCGCCGGGGAGCCTGCGGGCGTACGCCGACATCAGCTCGACGTGCCCGTCCTTCACGAACCCGTCGACCAGGGCGGCGGCCCGCTCGGCAGCGTACGGCAGGACGGCCGCCACCCGCGCCGGCGAGAGCCCGCGCACGATCGGCGCGCGCAGCCGCTCGTGGTGGGAGCCGTCGGAGGTGACGACCACAGGGCGCCCGCCGAACCCGCCGCCCAGGACGGCGAGCGCGGCGGGTGACGGCATGACGTCGGGGATGAGGGCGTTCGCCGACGAGAAGTCCTCGGGCCGGCGCAGGACTTCGCGTACGTCGGCGTCGCGGGCGACCAGCCAGGCGTCGAGCTCGGCGACATGGGTCAGGCCGTCGGCGGCTCGGGCCCGTGCGTAGTGCGGGTACGGATCGCGCTGCAACTCGTCGAGTCTGCCGTGCAGTTGACGGTCCATGAGACGCCCTCCGGCCGGCGGTAGTGCGGGTCGCGCTCATGGTGCCGTACGGGTGTGCGGATGCGGTAGGTGTCTTCACCTATCGCTCTTCACCCACCGCTCCTCACGTACCTCTCTTCACGTACCGCCGGGCCCCTTCGTGTGTCCGGTGATGTCGTCCGTGTGCCAGGACTGGCTCACCGCCCGCCGTACGGAGTGGTCTAGGAGGTCGGCCAGGTCGTTGTCGGGGCCGGAGCGGTCCGGTGGCAGGGTGCGCAGCCGCGCCGGGCCGAAGAGCTTGCCGCGCACGAAGTCGAGGTTCGGGCCGTCGGCTCCGGGCGGCAGGGCGGTCCAGCCGCTCGGCCGGCCGTCCAGACGGTCCGTGACCGGGTTCCGGAAGTCCTCGTCGACGATAGAGCGTTCGGAGGGCCGCTCCTGGGAGAGGACGTTCACAGCGGCGCGGTAGTCGGTGCCGGCGTCGTCCGTGAGGTGGATCTGGTAGTGCGGTGTGTCGGTGGCGCCCTCGCGCCGGGTGTCGACCGCGCGCGCGATCAGCACGCCGTAGACCTTGAGTGGCATGACGTCCAACTTCCCCCGTGGGCAGGCGGTTTGCCCGCCCATGGGCTGAATGGTAGCGAGATGCGGCTTATGCGACCATCGGTCCGGCGGCGCTCCGTACCACCGTTCTGGCTACGCCTTCCGGCGATTACACTGTTGGGCCAAGTGCGTGACGGCTACATGAACACCGCTCTGAGCAGCCCGGATTCCCTACGATTCGTTACGTGGTCAACTTCCTCCTCGAACGCACGGCGCCACTCACCCTGGCCGAGGCCTGGCGCCGCCTCACCGAGTGGCCCCGCCACGGCGAGGTGGTCCCGCTCACCCGGGTCGCCGTGGTCACGCCCCCGCCCACCGGCGAGGGCACGGTCGTCGTCGCCCGCTCGGGGCTCGGTCCGCTCTCCTTCGACGACCGGATGGAGGTCACTGTCTGGCGTCCGCCGACGGACGACGAGCCCGGCATGTGCCGACTGGAGAAGCGGGGGCGGGTGGTACAGGGCTGGGCGGAGATCGAGGTACGGCCGGGGCCGGGCGGCCGGAGCCGGGTGGTGTGGCGGGAGGAGCTGGGGGTCCGGTGGCTGCCCGGGGTGTTCGATCCGGTGCTGGAGCGGGCGGCGCGGTTCGTGTTCGGGCGGGCGGTGAACCGGCTGCTGAGGATGGAGTGACGGCCGCGGGCTAGGGTGATGTCCTTGAACGCTTCGTCCACGCAGAGCCATGGGGGAAAGGTGACCGGCGCATGTCGCTGAGCTCCGGGGATGCCGAGTCCATAGGCGGCTACAAGCTGCTCGACCGGCTCGGCAGCGGCGGCATGGGGGTCGTACACCTCGGGCTGTCCGCCTCGGGTCGGCAGGTCGCGATCAAGGTCGTGCACGCGCAGTACGCGCTGGACGAGGAGTTCCGGGCGCGTTTCCGGCAGGAGGTCGCGGCGGCACGGCGGGTGAGCGGGGCCTTCACCGCGCCGGTGGTGGACGCCGATCCGGATGCCGAGCAGCCGTGGATGGCAACGTTGTACGTGCCGGGGCGGACGCTGGCCGCCCTGGTGGTCGAGGAAGGGCCGCTCGGCGGGCGGGCGTTGCGCACGCTGGCGCTGGGGCTCGTCGAGGCGCTGCGGGACATCCACCGGGTCGGCATGGTCCACCGGGACCTGAAGCCGAGCAACGTCCTGATGGCCGAGGACGGACCACGCGTCATCGACTTCGGCATCTCACGCGCCGCCGACAACGAGGACCTCACCGTCACCGGCCGGCTGATCGGCACCCCGCCCTTCATGTCCCCGGAGCAGTTCGCGGCGCCGAAGGACGTGACCGGCGCCTCGGACGTGTTCTCGCTGGGCTCGCTGCTGGTGTACGCGGCGACCGGGAACCGGCCCTTCGACGGCGGCAGCCCGTATATGACGGGCTATCAGGTCATGTACGAGGAGCCGAAGCTGGACGGGGTGGCGGAGCCGTTGCGCGGCATCGCCGCGCGCTGCCTCGACAAGGACCCGGAGGCACGTCCCCACCTGGACGAGCTGCACGAGCTGTTGCGGAGGCTGCCGGACGACGCCGGCACCTTCGCCGTGCCGGAGTACGCGAGCGCCCACACCGTGCCGGACCTCGTGGGTGGTGGCAGGAGCCGGTCGCGGATGCCTCGTCCGGGCCCGCCGGACCGGACCGTCACGCCCTCGAGGCGCGGGCCCGGCGGCGGCAGCGGTCGCCGGGGACGGCGGATCCTCATCGGCATCGGTACGGCACTGGCCGTCTGTGTCGGCGGCCTCACGACGCTGCACTACATATCCAGCGCGACCCCGTCCGAGGCCTCTCCCTCCCCCCACGCGAGCGCGACCGGCGCCCCCGTCCCCGGCCTGCCCGCCGGCTGGAAGCCCTGGCGGGCGAGCCTGCGCACCGCGAAGCAGGACGATCCATTGGACTACCTGGAGTCCGGCTGTGTACCGGGCGGCTCGACCGCCGTGTACTGCGCCGGAACCGGTTTCACGGTGGCCCGGCTCGACGCCTCGTCCGGCCGCGTCGTATGGCGCCGGGGCACCAGCCCGGAGACCTCCCGCCCCATCGGCGTCCGGGACGGCCGCGTCTACGCCTACCGCAAGCCGGACTCGACCGAGACCTACGTCGCCCGCCGCCTGGTCGCCCTGAACGCGGCCACCGGCACCGAACTGTGGGCCCGTCCGGTCGCCGAGGACGAGCCGGCCCTGCTGTTCGGCAAGGGAATCCTGACGCTGAACAACGACAAGACCGAGTTCGTCGCCTACGACGAGACGGGCCGACAGCTGTGGACCGCACCGGCGAAGTCGTCGTCCGGGACTTCCTGCACGCCGGTCGTGTTCAACGGTGCCCCGTACGGCCTGTGTTCGGACGCCGACGACCCGACCACGGGTAACGAGAGCCTCGTGCGCCTCGACCCGGCCGCCGGCACCGCGAAGGAGATCGTACAACTGCCCGTGTTCACCCAGCCGTTGGGCGTGGTCGGCGGGCGACCGCTGCTCGTGGCACCGAACGCGAAGCAGTACCAGTCGACCCCCGACGGCGACCGGCCGTACTCGGCGCTGTTCCTCCTCGATCCGGGCACCGGCAGGGTCCAGCGGCTGCCCCTGCGGGCCGGGGCGCGCGGCACGGCCACCCTGCTCGACGGGGTCGTCTACTTCGTCCGGCCCAACGGCACGGTCGTCGCCGTACGCGGAACCGACGGCGCACAGCTGTGGCAGCGCACGACCGACGTCGAGAACCTGTCGACGCCGGTACTGTCCGCGAAGTACAACACGCTGTACCTGTCGAACGAGTACGGCCGTCTGCTGGCGCTCAACCGGACGACGGGGGCGGTGCGTTGGCGTACGGCCGCGATCTCCGATCCGGGCGACTCCGCCTCGGAGACCGTGCCCTACGTGCTCCAGGTCAAGGACGCGATCGTGGCCGTCGCGGGCGACACGGCGTTCTCGGTGCGCCCGGACCGCCCGACGGTCGTGGCGGCGTCGGACTCGGCCACGTCCACGTCGTCGTCGGGTTCGACCGCGCCCAAGAAGACGTCGAGCCCTGCGACCGTGATGCCGACGCCGGCCGCGACCAAGGCCTCGGGCTGACCGTCGCACCTCTCAGGCCACCGAGCCGATGCCCCTCGCGGGCACCGACGTCACGTCGTGGTGGATCGGGGTGTGCGCGCCGGTCAGCGAAACCCCGCTGCCGCCGCGACGGTTGGCGACGA
Source organism: Streptomyces sp. NPDC001617 (assembly GCF_053596855.1). Lineage (NCBI taxonomy): Bacteria > Bacillati > Actinomycetota > Actinomycetes > Kitasatosporales > Streptomycetaceae > Streptomyces > Streptomyces sp. NPDC001617. The sequence goes on along the minus strand of NZ_JBSFHA010000076.1, from coordinate 23,056 downwards.
TCTCGGAGGCGATGGAGAGGGCCGTCTCCTCGGGGGTACGGGCGCCGAGGTCGAGGCCGATCGGGGAACGCAGACGGGCCAACTCCAGTTCGGTGACGCCGACTTCGCGCAGGCGCTCGTTGCGGTCGAGGTGGGTGCGGCGGGAGCCCATGGCGCCGACGTAGGCGACCGGGAGGCGCAGCGCGAGCTGGAGCAGGGGCACGTCGAACTTGGCGTCGTGGGTGAGGACGCAGAGGACGGTCCGGCCGTCGACCCGCGTGCGCTCCAGGTACGTGTGGGGCCAGTCGACGACGATCTCGTCGGCCTCCGGGAAACGGGTCTTCGTCGCGAAGACGGGCCGCGCGTCGCACACCGTGACGCGGTAGCCCAGGAACGTGCCGATCCGGACCAGGGCCGATGCGAAGTCGATCGCGCCGAAGACGATCATCCGGGGCGGAGGGACGGAGGACTCGACCAGGACCGTCAGCGGTGCTCCGCAGCGAGAGCCCCGCTCTCCGATCTCCAGGGTGCCGGTGCGCCCGGCGTCCAGGAAGGCGGACGCCTCGGCGGCGACCGTGCGGTCCAGTTCCGGGTGGGCGCCGAAGCCGCCGTCGTAGGAGCCCTCGGCGCTGACCAGGAGGGCCCGGCCCATCAGTGCGGCCGGTCCCGACACGATCCGCGCGACCGCCGCCGCCTCCCCCTGGGCGGCGGCGTTCAGCGCGGACGCGAGCACCGGGCGGGCGGGGTCGCCGGCCCGCACCGGAGTGACGAGGATGTCGATGACGCCGCCGCAGGTGAGGCCGACGGCGAAGGCGTCCTCGTCGCTGTAGCCGAAACGCTCAAGAACCGTTTCGCCGTCCTCCAGCGCCTGTCGGCACAGCTCGTACACGGCGCCCTCCACACAGCCGCCGGAGACCGAGCCGATCGCCGTGCCGTCGGCGTCCACCGCGAGGGCGGCGCCCGGCTGGCGCGGGGCGCTGCCGCCGACGGCCACCACGGTGGCCACGGCGAAGTCGCGTCCCTGCTCGACCCACCGGTTCAGCTCCTCGGCGATGTCCAGCATCTCTCGGTCTCCTTACAGCGGTTGGATACGGCAGTGGCTAGTGAACGCCCAGCCAGCTCTCGACGGGGTGGAGCGCGAAGTAGATCAGGAAGATCACCGTCAGGCCCCACATGAAGGCGCCGATCTCACGCGCCTTGCCCTGGGCGGCCTTGATGGCGACGTAGGAGATGACACCGGCCGCGACACCCGTGGTGATGGTGTACGTGAAGGGCATCAGGACGACGGTCAGGAAGACCGGGATCGCGGTCGCGCGGTCGGCCCAGTCCACGTGCCGGGCGTTCATCAGCATCATCGCGCCGATGACCACCAGGGCGGCGGAAGCGACCTCCTGCGGCACGATCGCCGTCAGCGGAGTGAAGAAGAGACAGGCCGCGAAGAAGAGGCCGGTGACGACCGAGGCGAGTCCGGTACGGGCGCCCTCGCCGACGCCGGTCGCCGACTCGATGAAGACGGTCTGGCCGGAACCGCCCGCCACACCGCCGATCGCACCGCCTGCGCCGTCGATGAACAGCGCCTTGGACAGGCCCGGCATCCGGCCCTTGTCGTCGGCCAGCTCGGCCTCGGTGCCCACGCCGATGATGGTGGCCATCGCGTCGAAGAACCCGGCGAGCACCAGCGTGAAGACGATCATGCCGACGGTCATGGCGCCGACCTTGCCCCAGCCGCCGAACTCGACCTGACCCATGAGCGAGAAGTCGGGCATCGAGACCGCGCTGCCGTGCAGTTCGGGGGCACCGTTGGCCCACTCCTGGGGGTCGATGACACCGGCGGTGTTGAGAATCGCCGCGACAACGGTTCCGCTGATGATTCCGATCAGGATCGCGCCGGGGATGCCCCGGGCCTGCAGCATGAAGATCAGGAGAAGAGTGCCGGCGAACAACAGCACCGGCCAGCCGGCGAGTTCACCCGCCGGGCCGAGGGTGACCGGGGTGGCCTTGCCCTGGTGTACGAAGCCGGACTTGTAGAAACCGATGAGCGCGATGAAGAGACCGATGCCCATCGTGATGCCGTGCTTGAGCGCGAGCGGAATCGCGTTCATGATCAGCTCGCGCAGGCCGGTGACGACCAGCAGCATGATGACCACGCCGTACATCACGCACATGCCCATGGCCTGCGGCCAGGTCATCTGCGGGGCGACCTGCGAGGACAGCACGCCGGAGACGGAGAGGCCGGCGGCGAGGGCGAGCGGAACCCTGCCGACGAAACCCATCAGCAGCGTGGTGAAGGCCGCGGCGAAGGCGGTCGCCGTGATGAGGGCCTTCTGGCCGAGCGTGTCCCCCGCCGCGTCCTTGCCGGACAGGATCAGGGGGTTGAGAAGGAGGATGTACGCCATCGCCATGAAGGTGGTGACGCCGCCGCGCACTTCGCGCGCGACCGTCGATCCTCGCTTGGATATGTGGAAGTACCGGTCGAGCCAGGACCTGCCGGCCGGGACACGGGTTCCTGCACCCGCGTCGTCGGCGGTGGTCCGCGGCTCCAGTGACTGCTGGGTCATGTGGGCCTACTCCCAAGGTTCACAGGGGCACCCGTGTCAGTCACCTCGACTGCTACGGGATTTGGGAAGGTGCTTCGGCCGCACGACCCGGGGGACGGCCCGAGACGAACGATCTGAGTACTCCGGGCGGCGCGGCGAAGTGTGACGTTCCCGGTGCCGCCCGGAGGGACTGTGCTACGCCGTTCCGGTGAGGTGCTCCGGGCGGACCGGCGTGCGGTTGAGCTCCAGCCCGGTCGCCTCCCGGATCGCCGCGAGGACGGCCGGAGTCGACGACAGCGTGGGCGCCTCGCCGACGCCACGGAGCCCGTACGGGGCGTGGTCGTCGGCGAGTTCGAGCACGTCGACGGGGATGGTCGGCGTGTCGAGGATCGTGGGGATCAGGTAGTCGGTGAAGGAGGGATTCCTGACCTTCGCCGTCTTCGGGTCGACGATGATCTCCTCCATCACCGCGACACCCAGGCCCTGGGTCGTGCCGCCCTGGATCTGGCCGACGACGGAGAGCGGGTTGAGCGCCTTGCCGACGTCCTGGGCGCAGGCCAGCTCGATGACCTTGACCAGGCCGAGCTCGGTGTCGACCTCGACGACGGCGCGGTGCGCGGCGAAGGAGTACTGGACGTGGCCGTTGCCCTGACCGGTGCGCAGGTCGAAGGCCTCGGTCGGCCGGTGCCGCCACTCCTCCTCCAGCTCGACCGCCTCGCCCTCCAGGACGTCCGCCAGGTCGGCGAGGACCTCGCCGCCGTCGGTGACGACCTTGCCGCCCTCCAGGAGCAGCTCGGCGGTGGCCCAGGCCGGGTGGTACGTACCGAACTTGCGGCGCCCGATCTCCAGCACCCGCTCGCGGACGAGTTCGCAGGCGTTCTTGACGGCGCCACCGGTGACGTACGTCTGCCGGGAGGCCGATGTCGAACCGGCGCTGCCCACCTGTGTGTCGGCCGGGTGGATGGTCACCTGCGCGACGCCGAGCTCGGTGCGGGCGATCTGCGCGTGGACGGTGACGCCGCCCTGGCCGACCTCCGCCATCGCGGTGTGCACGGTGGCGACGGGCTCGCCGCCCACGACCTCCATGCGCACCTTGGCCGTCGAGTAGTCGTCGAAGCCCTCGGAGAAGCCGACGTTCTTGATGCCGACCGCGTAACCGATTCCGCGCACGACGCCTTCGCCGTGGGTGGTGTTGGACAGACCGCCGGGCAGCTGCCGTACGTCCGCGCCCTCGCTGGACTCCCACTGGCGCTCCGGCGGGAGCGGCATCGCCTTGACGCGGCGCAGGAGTTCGGCGACCGGGGCCGGGGAGTCGACCGGCTGGCCGGTCGGCATGATCGTGCCCTGCTCCATGGCGTTCAGCTGCCGGAACTCCACCGGGTCCATGCCCAGCTTCTTCGCCAGCTTGTCCATCTGCGCCTCGTAGGCGAAGCAGGCCTGGACCGCGCCGAAGCCGCGCATCGCGCCGCAGGGCGGGTTGTTGGTGTAGAGGGCGATGGCCTCGATGTCGACGTCGTCGACGACGTACGGGCCGACCGACAGGGACGAGGCGTTGCCGACGACGGCCGGGGAGGCGGAGGCGTAGGCGCCGCCGTCCAGGACGATCCGGCACTTCAGGTGGGTGAGCTTGCCGTCCTTCGTGGCGCCGTGCTCGTAGTGGAGCGTGGCGGGGTGCCGGTGGACATGCCCGAAGAAGGACTCGAAACGGTTGTAGACGATCTTGACGGGCTTGCCGGTGCGCAGCGCCAGCAGACAGGCGTGGATCTGCATCGACAGGTCCTCGCGGCCGCCGAAGGCGCCGCCGACGCCGGAGAGCGTCATGCGGACCTTGTCCTCGGGCAGGCCGAGGACGGGCGCGATCTGGCGCAGGTCGGAGTGGAGCCACTGGGTGGCGATGTAGAGGTGGACGCCGCCGTCCTCCTCCGGCACGGCGAGGCCGGACTCGGGGCCGAGGAAGGCCTGGTCCTGCATGCCGAAGGTGTACTCGCCCTCGACGATCACGTCCGCCCGCTCTCGGGCCGCCGCCACGTCGCCGCGGACGATCGGCTGGCGGTGGACGATGTTCGGGTGCGGGACGTGGCCGATGTGGTGGTCGTCGCGGTTCTCGTGGATGAGGATCGCGTCCGGCGCGGTCGCGGAGGCCTCGTCGGTGATGACCGGCAGCTCGCGGTAGTCGACCTTGATCTTGGCGGCGGCGCGGCGCGCGGTCTCCGGGTGGTCGGCGGCGACGATGGCGACCGGCTCGCCGTGGTGGCGGACCTTGCCGTGCGCGAGGACCGGGGTGTCCTGGATCTCCAGGCCGTAGTTCTTCACCTCGGTCGGCAGGTCGTCGTACGTCATGACGGCGTAGACGCCCGGGGTCTTCAGCGCCTCGCTGGTGTCGATCGACACGATTTCGGCGTGCGCGACGGTGGAGCGCAGGATCTGGCCCCAGAGCATGTCCTCGTGCCACACGTCGGACGAGTACGCGAACTCGCCGGTGACCTTGAGGGTGCCGTCCGGGCGGAGCGTGGACTCGCCGACGCCGCCCTTGGTCTGGGAACCCTGGGTGACCTTGGTGGGAGTGCCGAGGGGAGCACCGACGGGGGCACCGCCCGCTCGAGCGAATTCGGGAGTGGGGGAGGGCATCGTCAGACCGCCTCTCCCTGCCGTGCGGCCGCCAGGCGGACCGCGTCCATGATCGTCTCGTAGCCCGTGCAGCGGCACAGGTTGCCCGACAGGGCCTCGCGGATGTCCGCGTCACTCGGGTTGGGGTTGCGCTCCAGCATCTCGTCGGCGGCGACCAGCAGACCCGGGGTGCAGAAGCCGCACTGGACCGCGCCGGCGTCGATGAACGCCTGCTGGATCGGGGAGAGCTCGGTTCCTTCGCCGGTATGGGAGTCCTGGCCCTGGGCGGCCCAGTGCTGGGCGTCCTGCAGCGACGTACCGCAGGCACCGGAGGCGCAACCACCGTGCTCCGCGCGCTGCTTGGCGAAGTCCGCCAGCCCCTCGACGGTCACGACCTCCCGGCCCTCGACCTGCCCGGCCGCGACCAGACACGAACACACCGGCACACCGTCCAGACGGACCGTGCAGGAGCCGCACTCCCCCTGCTCGCAGGCGTTCTTCGAACCCGGCAGACCGAGCCGCTCGCGCAGCACGTACAGCAGGGACTCGCCCTCCCACACGTCGTCGGCTTCCTGCCGACGTCCGTTGACAGTGAAGTTGACGCGCATCACGCAGCTCCCTCGATCGTGCGGCGGGCGCCGCGGTACGACTCCCAGGTCCAGGTCAGCGTGCGGCGGGCCATGACGCCGACCGCGTGGCGGCGGTAGCTCGCGGTGCCCCGGACGTCGTCGATCGGGTTGCAGGAACCGGAGCACAGCTCGGCGAACTGCTTGGCGACCGACGGGGTGATGATCTTTGCGTTGTCCCAGAAGCCGCCCTCTTCGAGCGCCGCGTTCAGGAACTCCTCCGCGGCCTTCGCCCGGACGGGCGTGGGTGCGGCCGAACCGATGCCGGTGCGGACGGTCCGTGTCTCGGGGTGCAGGGCCAGTCCGAAGGCGCACACGGCGATGACCATCGCGTTGCGCGTGCCGACCTTGGAGTACTGCTGGGGGCCGTCCGCCTTCTTGATGTGCACGCTCTTGATGAGTTCGTCGGCGGCGAGCGCGTTCCGCTTCACGCCGGTGTAGAACTCGTCGATCGGGATCAGGCGGGTGCCGCGCACCGACTCGACCTCGACCTCGGCGCCGGCCGCGAGGAGCGCGGGGTGGGCGTCGCCGGCCGGGGAGGCGGTGCCGAGGTTGCCGCCGACGCCGCCGCGGTTGCGGATCTGCGGGGAGGCCACCGTGTGCGAGGCCAGGGCGAGACCCGGCAGCTCGGCGCGGAGGTTCTCCATGATGCTGGTGTACGGGACGGAGGCACCCAGTCGCACCGTGTCCTGGCCGACCTCCCACTCGGTCAGGTCGGTGACGCGGTTCAGGTCGAGCAGGTACTCGGGCCGCCGGTGGTCGAAGTTGATCTCGACCATCACGTCGGTGCCGCCCGCAATGGGCACAGCGGTGGGGTGCTCGGCCTTGGCGGCGAGCGCCTCCTCCCAGCTGGCGGGGCGAAGGAAGTCCATGACCGGCTCTCTTCTTCGTCTCGTGAGTGGTACGGATCGAGCCAGATCGGGTGCGGCGGGACCGGCTCGTTCATGTGCTGTTTACGCGGAGTGAGGTCAGTACACAGCGGCGTGCTCCACCGGGGTCAGTCACCGAAACCATGAAGGAGTTGGCTGGCCAGGGCTGGCATCTTGTAGATTCGTATGAACGGAGGTCACCAGTAACCTCCCTGTTTTCCTGTAGAAACGCGGGAAACAGCCTGGCAGTCGAAGAGTGCGGCTCCCGCACCGTCCGGCGGGCTCCTGCCTCCGACCACCCTCACGATTCATCGTAGATTTCGAGACAAAGAACGGCGGCGACGAGAATGCGGCTGCGCGCACTTCTGGACACCGATGCGCTGGGCCTCAGGCTGCTCGGTGGCGAGGACGAGCTGGACCGCACCGTGCGGGGTGTGATGACCACCGACCTCCGGGACCCCAGCCGCTACCTCTCGGGCGGCGAGCTGGTGCTCACGGGCCTGGCCTGGCGCCGGGACGCCGACGACTCGGAGCCTTTCGTACGGATCCTGGTGCAGGCCGGGGTGGCCGCGCTGGCGGCCGGTGAGGCGGAGCTGGGTGACGTCCCGGACGATCTCGTCCTGGCCTGCGCCCGCCACCGCCTCCCGCTCTTCGCCGTGCACGAGTCGGTGGCGTTCGCGACGATCACCGAGCATGTCGTACGGCAGGTCAGCGGCGAGCGCGCCGGAGACCTCGCGGCCGTGGTCGACCGGCACCGGCGGATGATGACCTCGGGCCCGGCGGGCGGCGGCCCGGACGTGGTCCTGGACCTGCTCGGCTCCGACCTGGACCTGCGGGCCTGGGTGCTCTCCCCCACCGGCCGCCTGATCGCGGGCTCGAAGATCGCGGGCCCCGGCCTTCCCGCCGACACCTGCGCCAAGCTGGCCGCCGAGCACCTCGCCGCCGCCCGCGCCGGACGCCGGGGCCCCCACCGGCTGACGCTCGGCCCGGCGACGTACAGCCTCTTCCCGATCCGCAGCAGCGGCCGCTCCCCGCAGGCCTCCCGGGACGTCCGTGAGACGGTCCTGTCGGACTGGCTGCTGGCCGTCGAGGCGGACGCGGGCGACTGGCCCGCCGAGCGCCTCGACCTCCTCCAGGGCGTCACCCAGCTGATCTCCGTCGAGCGCGACCGCCGGGACGCCTCCCGCACGGTCCGCCGCCGGCTCGCCCAGGAGGTCCTGGAGCTGGTCCAGACGGGCGCGGCGCCCGCCGAGATCGCGGCGCGCCTGAGGGTGGCCGCCCCGGTGCTGCTGCCGGGTCTCGGCGCGGCCCCGCACTGGCAGGTGGTCGTGGCCCGGGTCGACTGGGAGGGCGCCGACATCGAGGCGGGTCCGGTGGCGCAGTCGTTGCTGGAGGAAATCCTGGTCGACCCGCTGTCGACGGGCCCGGAGCCCTCGGACCGCATCGCCGTGGCGCACACGGGTGACGAGGCGATCGCCCTCGTACCCCTTCCGGCGGTCTCCTCCGAACACGACGGCTCCGAGTCCGGGATCCTCGCCGACGCGCTCCTGGAGTCCGTACGGGACCCGCTGTCGGCCGGTCTCGACGACGACGGGCAGGTCACGCTGGGTGTCAGCGCGGCGGTGCACTCGGCGGAGGGGCTGCGCGGGGCGCTGGAAGAGGCGCGGCACGCACGCCGGGTCGCCGCCGCGCGACCGGGGCGGGTGTGCGCGGCGGGGCATCAGGAGCTGGCCTCGCATGTGCTGCTGCTGCCGTTCGTGCCGGACGACGTACGGCGGGCGTTCACCGCGCGGCTGCTGGATCCGCTGCGGGACTACGACCGTCGGCACCGGGCCGAGCTGATCCCCACCCTGGAAGCCTTCCTGGACTGCGACGGCTCCTGGACGCGGTGCGCGACCCGGCTGCACCTGCACGTCAACACCCTGCGCTATCGGGTCGGGCGTATCGAGCAGTTGACGAGTCGTGACCTGTCCCGGCTGGAGGACAAGCTGGATTTCTTCCTGGCGTTGCGCATGAGCTGAGGCCTCGGGTCCCACGACTTTGTGAAATCCTTCACCCACCCCCTTGGCCGGGCGCGGATATTCGTGCTGAGATGCGGCCACCACTCATAGCTCGATGGCGTGCTCGGGGAGGGCAACGTGGCGCATACCGCCATGTCTGGTACCGGAACGACCGCAGGTGACGATCCCCTCCAGACCGCGGTGTGGCGGCTGCGCTCGCGCGCCTGCTGGGCCGACGCGGCCGCGCTGCTGGAACCGGTCACGGCCGCGTCCGCGCTGCAACGGACGGCTCTCCTCGTCGAGAAGTGCCTGTACACGGAGCAGGGGTGGGAGGAGGCCGAGGACGCGTTGCGTACCGCGGAGGCGCTCGCCCATGACGACGAGGAGCGGGGGGCGGCCGCTTGTGAACGCGGGCAACTTGCCTATGCGGCGACCCTGCACGGAGTGCGCGACCGGGCCGACGAGGCGCGGGCGGCGCTCGGGCGGGCGGCGGCGCTGATCCCTCCGGGGGCGGCGGGGCGGGCCTTGCTGGACTTCCGGCGCGGACTGCTCGCCGAGAACCTGACCCACTCTCCGCAGGCGGCCCGGGCGGCCTACCGGCGGGCGCATGCGGGGGCCACGGCACAGTCGGACCCGCTGCTCCTGTCCTTCACCTGGCGGCATCTCGCCGGACTCGCCCTGCGGGACGGGGAGTTGGCGGAGGCACGGCACGGGTTCGCCGAATCGCTCCGCATCCGGGAGGAGCTGGGGTACCTGGTGGGCACGGCCCCTGCTCTGGCGTCCCTGGCCGACGCGGAGGCGGAGCCTGAGGCTTCGCGGCTACGAGAGGAGGCGCGACGCCTGTTCCGCCTCCTCGGGGGCGTACCGACCTGGCTGGCCCGCCAGCTGAGCCCACCGACCCCGGACGCCGCGACGGCCTAGGGGACCCCTAGCCGTTGTGGATGCGGGCCCAGAGGTGCTCGATCGAACCCAGTATGGAGTCGCGCAGCGCCGTGTCGCGGGCCAGGGCCACCGCCACCACGGCGACCACCAGGAAGGACACCACGCTGCCGCCGCGACCCCGGTAGGACGTGCCGCCGTGCGTCGGGGGCGGGCGGTGGCCGGCCCGGTGGACGTGGTTCATGTGGTGCTGCATGGCCTGGCGATGGGCCTGCTGGTGTGCGCGCTGGGCCTGTTGGGCGGCCTGCTGTGCCTGCTGTTGTGCCATGAAGGACGGGTCGGGCATCGGTGTCACCTCCGACGTACGGCACCGTTGCGTGCCGGGTTTGTACGGGGTGCCACGCGGGGGCGGGAGAAGCGCGTTCCCGGCGTGGCGAACCGTCATCGGGAACCCACGATTCTGTGACTGCCGTCACAAGCCCGGAACCGGCCCGCGGCCGGCGCCCCGGACCCTGAGCCCACTGAGAGGAACCTGAGAAGTTGCTGTGCCAGGCTGGCGCGCCCAACCCCCTCATAGGAGTGCCTCGATGAGCCTCGTCAACGGCCTGCCCGCACATGTCCTCCTGGTGCATTTCGTAGTCGTCCTCGTACCACTGACGGCACTGGCCGTCGTGGTGTGCGCCGTGTGGCCGAAGGCCGCGCGCCGGATGGGCCTGATGCTGCCGCTGCTCGCGCTGGTCACCCTGGCGAGCGTGCCGCTGACCACGAGTGCCGGCGAGTGGCTGGAGCGCCATGTGAGCGGCAACGCCCTGATCGAGCGGCACGCGGAGCTCGGCGACGGGCTGCTCCCCTGGGCGCTCGGCCTGTTGGTGCTGGCCGCGGGCGTGTGGTGGACGACCCGGCGGACGCCGGCCGAGCAGACCGGCAACCGGTCCGCGTCGATCGTGCGCATAGCGGCCGCCGTCCTGTCCGTCGCGGTGGCGGCGGGCGCCGTGGTCGACGTCTACCGCATCGGCGACTCCGGCGCGAAGGCGGCCTGGCACGACGGCTACTCGAAGACGGCGACGGGGTCGGCCGACGGGGACAACTGAACTCCGTCGCCCCGGAGACGGGACGTGCGAGGGTTCCCGGTCGGCGGGAACCCTCGCACGGACCACATGCCGGACCGTCGTCCTCAGGACGCGCCCGCGAAGTGTTCCCCCACCAGCGCCCGCACCACGTCCAGGTCCCGTGCGACCAGCGCGTCCAGCAGCGCCGTGTGCTCGGCCGCGTCCGCCATCAGCTCACCCCGGCCCCCCGCCCCCGGGCCGCCGCCCAGTGGCCACTGGGCGCGGCGGTGGAGGTCGTCGGCGATGCGGACGAGTTGTTCGTTGCCGGAGAGGGACAGCATCGCCCGATGGAACGCCCGGTCCGACTCGGCGTACGTCGCCCGGCACCCGGACGACGCGGCACGCACCGTCGCCTCCGCCAACGGCCGCAGCTCCGCCCAGCGTTCGACCGGGACCGTACGCGCCAGACGCAGCATCACCGGCACCTCGATCAGCGCCCGCACCTCCGAGAGTTCGGCCAGTTCGCGGGTCCCGCGTTCGACCACCCGGAAGCCCCGGTTGGGGATCACCTCGACCGCGCCCTCCAGCGCCAGCTGCTGCATCGCCTCCCGCACCGGCGTGGCCGAGACCCCGAAGCGATCGCCCAGCGCCGGCGCCGAGTACACCTCGCCCGGCTTCAGCTGTCCCGACACCAGGGCGGTACGCAGCGCCGCGAGGATCTGGCCCCGCACCGAGGCCCGCTGGACCGTACGCGGGCCCGGTATCGGCTGCTCACTGTGCGTGTGCTCGCCGCGCGTGCCTCCGCCCGCGGCGATGCCCCGCTCCCGGTCGACGTCCGCCGCCACCGGCTGCGGCGGCACCCGCGACGCGGTCGGCCGCACCTGAGGAATCCCCGTCTCCGCCGAGCCGTGCACGCTCTGCCTCACGGGTCCTCCTCCGGACGTGTCGGTACTTGGGGTCATTACGGCGGGTTGTTACTCGCCCGTCAAGCACCATAAGCGGATAAGCCGTCACGGGGGTAATGGGGGTGTCCCCCACAAGACGCGCACACCCAGCGATCACAGCTAAGGTTAGGTTTACCTTCGCTAGAGCCCGGATCGGTGCCCTTTCTCTCGCGGGACGACGCACAGGTGCTGCGGGACGACGGGCAGCGGGCTCACGGGGACGTCGTCGCGAGCACCGGTACGCCTGACCCGCCCGCCTCCTCGCCACCGTGCCCCTTCCCGCACCGTCGCGCCCTCCGCTTCCCCGTGACCCATGTCTCGTACGACCGCACGGTCCCCGGCCTCTCCATCGGCCGCCCGGCCATGCGGTCCGCAGGCTTCGCCCGCCTGCCCGGCGATCCGGCCGCCGCACTGCCCGGCGTGCGCGTGGTCGACGGCGAGGAGGCGCTGCGGGCGGAGGTGCGGGCCGCTGTGGCCGAGCATCTGGGGCCCGTGCTCGGCGGGTTCGGGTCGCGGATGCGGCGACGCGGGCGGACGCCGTGGGGCATGGCGACCGACGAGATGGCGGAAGAGCTCCGGTACGTCGCCCATCCGCTCGGCGAACAGCAGCGGGCGATGCGGGAGTCGGAGCTGCTTCTGCCGGGGGCCACCCGGCCGTACGGCGGGTCGGGGGCCTTCCGCGTGCCGACCGGGCCGGACTGGAGTCGCCGCCCACCGGGACCGGGTGACCAAGCCGTCGGCCGCGACCGCCATTTGAGGGACCCTCATGCGCGGGCCCGGACGGCCGTCCCGTAAGATCGCCGACGAGCGGGACCGCCCTTGGTTACGGTTACTTCACAACTTCCTCACTCGTCGCAGGAACTTTCCGAAGAACCACCCGTACGGGTAGTCTTATTCGAACTCAACTCCCGCACCTCAAGCGGCAGTTCGAGCAGAACGCCGCCCTGGGCATCCCCTTGCACTTCCTTGGCGGCCTCTTGCCCCGAAAACGCCTGAGGGCCGTTGGGATTGGGCCACTATGGCGGGCGTTACGCCCTATCCCAATGCAAGGGACCCCTAGATGAGACTGACCGACATATCGCTGAACTGGCTGCTTCCGGGCGCCGTACTGCTCCTGGGCATGCTGGCGGCGGTGGCGGTGCTCGCGCGCAGCAAGCGGTCCGGCGGGGAGCACGCGAAGGACGACTCGTGGGAGCGCAGCGAGGAGCGCCGTAGGCGCAAGGAGGCCATATACGGCACCGCCTCCTACGTCCTGCTGTTCTGCTGTGCGGCGGTCGCCGCCGCCCTCTCCTTCCACGGCCTGGTCGGCTTCGGCCAGCAGAACCTCGGCCTCACCGACGGCTGGGAGTACCTGGTGCCGTTCGGCCTGGACGGCGCCGCCATGTTCTGCTCCGTGCTCGCGGTGCGCGAGGCCAGCCACGGTGACGCGGCGCTCGGCTCCCGGATACTGGTGTGGACGTTCGCGGGTGCCGCGGCCTGGTTCAACTGGGTGCACGCGCCCAGGGGCATCGACCACGCGGGCGCACCGCAGTTCTTCTCCGGCATGTCCCTCTCGGCCGCCGTGCTGTTCGACCGCGCGCTGAAGCAGACCCGTCGGGCCGCCCTGCGCGAGCAGGGTCTGGTGCCGCGTCCGCTGCCGCAGATCCGTATCGTGCGCTGGCTGCGGGCTCCCCGTGAGACCTACAAGGCCTGGTCGCTGATGCTGCTGGAGAACGTGCGCAGCCTGGACGAGGCGGTCGACGAGGTGCGCGAGGACAAGCGGCAGCAGGAGCAGGACCGCCTGCGCCGCCGCGAGGCGGACCGCCTGGAGCGCGCCCAGCTCAAGGCGATCAGCCGGGGCCACCGCGGGTTCGTCGGTCGCGGCGGCCGGCCGGAGCCGCAGGCCCTGGAGCGGGCGCCCGGCCAGGCCACCGCGGAGCCTGCCATATCCGCGCCGGAACCACTGCCCGTACGCTCCAGGCCGTCGCTGCAGCCCGTCCGCAAGGGCGGCTCTGACGCGATCACCGTCGACCTCACCGCGGAGGACGACACAATGGCCCTCCCGCGTCTCGACTCCCTTGAGCGCAAGCTGAAGGACCTCGAGCAGCAGTTCGGCTAGAAACAGCCGTCATGGGAAGGGGGCGCGGCCTGCGGGCCGCGCCCCCTTCCCGTTCGGAGGACGATGTCAGGGACTCCGGTCAGGCGGCTTCGGCGTCGAGCTCGAACCACACCGCCTTCCCCACCCCGTGCGCCCGTACGCCCCACGCGTCCGCCAGGGACTGCACCAGGACCAGGCCTCTGCCGTGCGTACCGTCGTCGGCGATCGGTACCCGCAGTCTGGGCCTTCGGGCCACGAAGTCCCTTACTTCCACGCGGAGTCCGTGTGGTCCCACGGTGGCGATGAGCACCGCGTCGTGGTCGGTGTGGATGAGTGCGTTGGTGACGAGTTCGCTGGTCAGCAGCTCCGCTATCTCGGAGCGCCCGGGCCTCCCCCAGTGCCGTAACAGCTCGCGCAGCGCCCTGCGCGCCTCCGGCACCGCCTTCAGGTCCGCCCGTCCGAGTCTCCGCCGTAGTTGGGACGGCTGCGCCTCCGTGACGCCGTCGGTCTTGTCCTCCACTGTCCTCGCTGTCTGAGCCGAGGAGGCCCCGATCGCCATGGGACCGCCCCCTCGTGCCTGCCTCTTCATGACCCCCGCCCGCGTGCCGATGTCGGTTCCCCTCCTTGTCGAACACGTTCACCGGATCCATGCCCCATGGCACACGCGCCAGTCATGTCGAATCGTCAACGACCAGGTGTTCGGCCACGGACGCGGTCGTTCCGGCCGGGAAAGTGACACCCTGGACACTGCCGTACGAGCGTCGAGGGAGCCGCCGTGCACGACGACCGACTGCTGGTGGAAGCGCGCCTGGAACGGGCCATGAGCCAGTTCGTACGTCCCGTGCAGTACGCGGCGCGCGTGCCGCTGGTCCTGTCCGTGTGGCACGCGCCGGGCGAGCCGGTCCCGGTGGACCAGGCACTGCAGGCCTCCTACGAGCCCTTCACGACCGGCGAGGCCTGGGGAAAGCCCTGGTCGACGAGTTGGTTCCGGTTGGCCGGACGGGTCCCGGAGGAGTGGGCGGGCCGCCGGGTGGAGGCGGTGATCGACCCCGGGTTCTCGGGTGACGGGCCCGGTTTCCAGGCCGAAGGGCTGCTCTACGACGCCTCGGGCGTCCCCCTCAAGGGCATTCACCCGCGCAACCGCCACCAGCCCGTCGCCTCCCCGGCGAGCGGAGGCGAACAGGTCCATCTGCTCCTGGAGGCGGCCGCCAATCCGGCCGTGCTGCACGGCTTCACGCCTACGCGCCTGGGTGACGTCCTGACCGCCGGGGATCGCCCCGTCTACCGATTCCGCTCTGCCGACCTGGCCGTACTCGACGAACCCGTGTGGCAGTTGGTCCTGGACGTCGAGGTGCTGTCGGAGCTGATGCACGAGCTGCCCATGGACCGCCCCCGGCGCCACGAGGTCCTGCGCGCCCTGGAGGACATGCTCGACACCCTCGACCTGCACGACGTCTCCGGCACGGCGGAAGCGGCCCGCACCGCCCTGGCCGAGGTCCTGTCCCGCCCCGCCTCGGCCAGCGCCCACCGGGTGTCGGCCACCGGCCACGCCCACATCGACTCGGCCTGGCTGTGGCCCCTGCGCGAGACGGTCCGCAAGGCCTCGCGCACCTTCGCCAACGTCACCGCACTCGCCGCCGACTACCCCGAGCTGGTCTTCTCCTGCTCGCAGGCCCAGCAGTACGCCTGGGTGAAGGAACACCAGCCGCACATCTGGAAGCGGATCAGGAAGGCCGTGCAGGACGGCAACTGGGAGCCCGTCGGCTCCATGTGGGTGGAGTCCGACGCCAACATGCCCGGCGGCGAGGCACTGGCCAGGCAGATCATCCACGGAAAACGCTTCTTCGCCGAGGAGCTGGGCGTCGAGACGGAGGAGATCTGGCTGCCGGACTCCTTCGGCTACACGGCCGCCTTCCCGCAGCTCGCGAAACTGGCCGGAATCCGCTGGTTCCTGACCCAGAAACTGAGCTGGAACCAGTCCAACAAGATGCCCCACCACACCTTCTGGTGGGAGGGCATCGACGGCACCCGCGTCTTCACCCACTTCCCGCCCGTCGACACCTACAACTCCCAGCTCCACGGCCGCGAACTCGCCCACGCGGAACGCAACTTCGCCGACAAGGGCCGGGCGACCCGCTCCCTGGTCCCCTTCGGCTGGGGCGACGGAGGCGGCGGTCCGACTCGCGAAATGCTGGAGAAGGCAAGGCGCCTGCGCTCCCTGGAGGGCTCACCGACGGTCCAGGTCGAGAAGCCGTCCGTCTTCTTCACGGCCGCCGAGGAGGAGTACGGCGCCCAGGCCCCGGTCTGGTCCGGCGAGCTGTACCTCGAACTGCACCGGGCCACCTACACCACCCAGGCCAAGACCAAACAGGGCAACCGCCGCTCCGAACACGCCCTGCGCGAGGCCGAGTTGTGGTGCGCTACGGCGGCCGTACGGAATCCGTCGTACAGCTGTCCCCACGACGACCTGGACCGGCTGTGGAAGACGGTGCTGCTGCACCAGTTCCACGACATCCTGCCCGGGTCGTCGATCGCGTGGGTGCACCGGGAGGCTCGGGAGACATATGCGCGTGTGCTGGCCGAGGTCGAGGAGCTGACGGCGGGGGCGGTGGCCGCGCTGGGGGCGGGCGGCGGTCCGACGGTGCTCAACGCGTCGCCGTACGAGAGGACGGAGGTCGTGGAGGGTGCGCTCGTGACCGTGCCGGGGCTCGGGTCCGCCGCGCTCGGTGGCAGCGCCTCCGAGCGCGTGCGGGCCCAACAGGAGGGCGACACCATCCTGTTGGAGAACTCCCGGCTCCGTGTCACCGTGGACGCTCAGGGACTTCTCTCCTCCGTCCGCGACCTCGTCGCCGACCGCGAGGTCCTCTGCTCCCCCGGCAACCTCCTGCAGCTGCACCCCGACCATCCCAACGCCTGGGACGCCTGGGACATCGACCGGCACTACCGGCGCCGGCACACGGACCTGACGGACGTCGAGTCGGTGGAGCTGGTGGAGCGGGGGCCACTGAGCGCGGCGGTGCGGGTGACGCGGGCCTTCGGCAGGTCCCGCATCACGCAGGAGATCCGGCTGGCGGCGGGAAGCCGCCGGGTGGACATCGTCACGGACGTCGACTGGCAGGAGTCGGAGAAGGTGCTCAAGGCGGCCTTTCCGATCGACGTCCACGCCGAACGCTCCACCGCGGAGATCCAGTTCGGGCACGTCCACCGCCCGACGCACACCAACACCGGCTGGGAGGCGGCCCGTTTCGAGATCTGCGCGCACCGCTGGCTGAGGGTCGCGGAGGAGGGCTACGGCGTGGCGGTCCTCAACGACTCGACCTACGGCCACGACGTGACCCGCACCCCGGCCGAGGGCGGCCTCGGCACGACCGTACGCCTGACTCTGCTGCGCGCCCCGCACAGCCCCGATCCGGAGACGGATCTGGGCCGGCACCGGTTCACCTACGCCCTGTTGCCGGGCGCGGACGTCGGGCAGGCGGTCGCCGAGGGGCTGGCGCTGAACCTGCCGCTGCGGGTGGCCCATGCGCCGGTCGTGGAGCCGCTGGTGCGGCTGGACCATCCGGCGGTGACCGTCGAGTCGGTCAAGCCGGCGGAGGACCGCAGCGGGGATGTGGTGGTACGGCTCTACGAGTCCCGGGGCGGACGGGCGCGGGCCACACTGACGCCGGGGTTCCCGGTGGCCCGGGCGGAGGTGACGGACCTGCTGGAACGGCCGCAGCGGGAAAGCGACTTGGCTTTCGAGCTGCGGCCGTTCCAGATCCTCACACTGCGCCTGAGGCCCGCGTAGGGCGGGTCACTTCTTGGCTGCGTGCTTCTCCCCGATGCGGTAGATCTCGTGACTGTCCCGCGTCACGTCGACGACCAGCTGAGTGCTGGTGTTGCGGCTCCAGGTCAGGGTGACGACGAACTCGGTGTGGTGGGCGGTGCCGTTGTCGGTGACCTTCCAGGCGAGCGGGACGTTCTGGGCACGGAGGACGCCGTCGGCGTGCTCCCGCTCCTCCCAGGCGTTCAGCTGCTTCTGGAAGCCGGTGGTCAGGTAGTGGGCACGCAGGGCGGTCCCGAGGTTGCCGCGGTCCTCGTCGGTCACGGCGTCGATGTAGGTGCCGTAGAAGTCGGCGACACGGGTGATGCTGTCCGACGGCTTGCCGCCGACGCTGTGCGGGGCGCCGGCGGAGGCGGCCTGGGCGGTGGCGCCGAGGCCGAGGGCGACGGCGAGGACACCGGCGGTCAGGGCGGTGCGGGTCTTGCTGTTCATGTGTGTTTCCCCGTTTCTGGAACGTTTTCCGGTCGGTTGTGGGGCCGCCCGCCCGACCCCCGTGCGGGAGGGCGGCCCCGGTTCTGCTCCGGTGGTGCGGTCAGTGGAGCTTGTCGACGGCCGTCACGGTCCTGCCGTCCCGGCCGACGGACAGCAGGCGGATGTCGGACGCACCCCAGGAGGTGACGGTGTGCAGGCCGCAGACATGGGCGCCCTGCTCGATCCGGTCCGGCATGGGTGTCCCCCGTGAGTGAGTGCATGGGTGTGGACTGCGCCGCGACGCCGGTCGGTCGGTCCTGGTCGGTGCGACACCAAGAGCATCGGCTGTCACGGCAGCCCGTCGCAACGGCCGACGGCCCTTCGGCGACGGTGGAACCATCCCAGCCCATCTGACGTGCAGGTATATGAGGTGCCTGGGATACGGAAATCGACGGGAAGACGGGGGAACGGTGTCGGCTGGGGACGAGGTGGAGGAGTTCGCGGCGTTACTGCGCCGCCTGAAGGACCGCACGGACCGGAGCTACGGCTCCCTGGCCCGCCGCCTCAACATGAACACCTCCACGCTCCACCGGTACTGCGCGGCGGAAGCGGTTCCACAGGAGTACGCACCGGTGGAGCGGCTGGCGGCCTTCTGCGGGGCGACGGCCGAGGAGCGACTGGAACTGCACCGGCTGTGGCTGCTCGCGGTGGCGGCTCGGCAGCGGGTGCGGGCGGGCGGTGCCGGGGAGGAAACGGTTCCGGAACCGATTCCGAAAAGGGCTCCGGAAACGGACCCGGAAGCGGCTGTGGAAACGGCCGTGGAAACCGTAGCCGCAGAACCCGTAACGGAACCCGCCCCCTCTCATGCTCCCCGCCCCTGGTCCCGCCGTCGACGGGTTCTGGTGTCCACCGCCGTCGCGTGCGCGCTGCTCGCCACACTGGGCAGCCTGTCCGCCTTGTCGAACGACCGCTCCTCCGCAACGGACGCTCACGGCTCGGGTGGTCCGCGGGCAACCGCCCCTGGTTCGCCCGGCCACTCGACGAAACCGTCAGCGAGCGCCTCTCCCACCGTTCCCCGGAGTTCCTCGTCGCCCGACGCCGGGAAGAAGAACTCCGCCTCGCCCTCCCCCAGCACCGGCTCCACCGGAGCCGGGAAGCAGACCACCGGGACTCCCCTCGCCTGGAGCGCGAACTCCCAGATCTGGCAGGGAGGCTGCGGGCATGACTACGTCATCGACAAGCCACCCGCCCAGGTCCCCCCACCCCCCGTCGCGCAGGACGCCGGGAGCTGGGCGGCGACGCAGGGGGCGGTGCACGGGCGGCAGACGATGGTGCAGATCTCCGTGCAGGGACGATCGTCCACGGCCGTCGTCCTGGAGGCGCTCCGCGTCCGGATCGCCGGCCGCACCTCCCCGGCACCCGGCACCGCGTACGCGATGGACCAGGGCTGCGGCGGCGGGCTCACTCCTCGTGGCTTCGACGTGAACCTCGACATCGACCGCCCCATCGCCCACCCCGTCGCCGGCAACGACACCGGCCGCACCATCCCGGCGGTGCAGTTCCCCTACCGCGTCTCCGCCACGGACCCCGAGGTGCTGCTGGTCACCGCGACGACGGAGACCTACGACTGCAGCTGGTACCTCGAACTCGACTGGTCCTCCCAGGGCCGCACCGGCACGGTCCGCATCGACGACCACGGCCGCCCGTTCCGGACGACCAGCATCAAGGGACTGTCCCGCCTCTGGTACGGCACCGACAGCTCGGGCGAACGGGCGTGGGTGCCGTACGACAGCTAGGGCCGCGGCACGTTCCGCAGGTTCGACCGGGCCATCTGGAGCATGCGGCCGACTCCCCCGTCCAGCACGACCTTTGAGGCCGAGAGGGCGAACCCGGTGACCATCTCGGCGCTGATCTTCGGGGGGATGGACAGGGCGTTGGGATCGGTGACGACGTCCACGAGGGCCGGGCCCTTGTGCTTGAAGGCGCTCTTCAGGGCACCGACGAGGTCCTTGGGCTTCTCGACGCGTAGGCCGTAGGCACCGCAGGCGCGGGCCACGGCGGCGAAGTCGGGGTTCTTGTTCGTGGTGCCGTACGAGGGCAGCCCGGCGACCATCATCTCCAACTCGACCATCCCCAGGGAGGAGTTGTTGAAGAGGACGATCTTGACGGGGAGGTCGTACTGCACGAGCGTCAGGAAGTCGCCCATCAGCATGGTGAATCCGCCGTCCCCGGACATCGACACGACCTGGCGCCTGCGGTCGGTGAACTGCGCGCCGATCGCCATGGGCAGCGCGTTCGCCATCGAGCCGTGCGAGAAGGAGCCGATGACGCGGCGGCGGCCGTTGGGCGTGATGTAGCGGGCGGCCCAGACGTTGCACATACCGGTGTCCACCGTGAACACCGCGTCGTCGTCGGCGAGTTCGTCGAGGACGGAGGCCACGTACTCGGGATGGATGGGGACGTGCTTCTCCACCTTTCGCGTGTACGCCTTCACCACCCCTTCCAGCGCGTCCGCGTGCTTCTTCAGCATCCGGTCGAGGAAAAGGCGGTTGGTCTTCTCCTTCACCCGCGGGAGGAGACAGCGCAGGGTCTCCCGTACGTCGCCCCAGACCGCCAGGTCCAGTTTCGACCGGCGCCCCAAGTGCTCGGGCCTGACGTCGACCTGAGCGATCGTCACGTCGTCGGGCAGGAAGGCGTTGTACGGGAAGTCGGTGCCGAGCAGGATCAGCAGGTCGCACTCGTGGGTGGCCTCGTAGGCGGCGCCGTAGCCGAGGAGACCGCTCATGCCGACGTCGAATTCATTGTCGTACTGAATGTGCTCCTTCCCTCGGAGGGCGTGCCCCACCGGAGACTTGATCTTCTCCGCCAACTCCATGACCTCGGCGTGCGCCCCCGCCGTGCCGCTGCCGCAGAACAGGGTGACCTTCTCGGCGCGGTCGATCAGTTCGGTCAGTCTGTCGATCTCGGCGTCGCCCGGGCGGACCGTGGGCCGGGAGGTGACGAGGGCCGTCTCGGCGGCCTTGTCGGGGGCGGGCTGGTCGGCGATGTCGCCGGGGAGGGAGACGACGGCGACCCCCGACTGTCCCACCGCGTGCTGGATGGCGGTCTGGAGGAGGCGGGGCATCTGCTTCGGGTTGGAGATCAGCTCGCTGTAGTGGCTGCACTCGCGGAACAGCTGGTCGGGGTGGGTCTCCTGGAAGTAGCCGAGGCCGATCTCGCTGGACGGGATGTGCGAGGCCAGGGCGAGGACGGGGGCCATGGAGCGCTGGGCGTCGTAGAGGCCGTTGATGAGGTGGAGGTTGCCGGGGCCACAGGAGCCGGCGCATGCCGCTAGCCTGCCGGTGACCTGCGCCTCCGCGCCGGCCGCGAAGGCGGCGGTCTCCTCGTGGCGGACGTGCACCCAGTCGATGGCGGCGTTGCGGCGGACGGCGTCCACCACCGGGTTGAGGCTGTCGCCGACGACGCCGTAGAGGCGCTTCACTCCGGCGCGGACGAGGATGTCTACGAACTGTTCGGCGACGTTCTGCTTGGCCATGGCGCTGTCATGCCCCTTCGGTCTCCGCGGATCCCTCCGGGTCCATCCATGCACACGCCGCGCTCTCACGCCTCCCAAACGGCCGCAGCCGTACGGTCGTCCGCGTATCCCTTGACCCTGACCTGGGTGTCGGCGAGGAAGGCCGCAAGGCCCGGCGGGACGGGGCCCGACCATCGGCCGGTGAGGTAGCGGCAGAGGTCGGGTTCGCCGCGGAGCGGTTCCGCGAGGCCGCCGGTGCACATCAGGAGCGTGTCACCCGGGCGGGCTACGGAGGCACGGAAGCGGAAGGGTTCGCGGGGTGGTTCGGGGGCGGGGTCGTAGGGGCTCGGGGGTGTCGGGATGCCGAGGTCCATGGTGAGGCGGTCGCCCTCGGGGGTTTCGGCGGGGAGCGAACCGAAGCCGACGACGGGTTCGCCGGTCGTGTCGGTGACGCGGGGTTCGATGTCCTGCCAGTCGCCGTCCCTCAGGCGGAACAGGCCGCCGGCGCCGACGCCGAAGAAGACGCGGGTACGGCACTCCGGGTCGGCCGGGAGGAGCAGGCAGCGCAGGGTGGCCGAGTACTCCTCCGGGTCGATGCCCTGTTCGACGGCGCTGGCGCGGAGTTTGCCCAGGCTGCGGTCGGTGAGGCGGTGCAGGCCCGACTTGAGGTCACCGCGCCGCGCCGCCCTGAGGTCCTCGGCGAGACGTGCGTGACTGCGGCCGACGGCCCGGCCGATCCAGTGACACGCCTCGGCGGCGGCGCGGTGGGCGCCGGGGGTGGCGCGGGCGCCGGTGGCCATGGCGACCAGGATCAGCGCGTTCTCGGCGCTGCCGAAGCGGGCGGTGAGGAGGGAGTCACGGCGGGGCTCGCCCCGGTAGCGGGCGGAGTCACCCCGGACGGAGACGGCCCGGAGCGTGCAGGCGCCGTACCGGGCGCCGTCCAGGACGGTGTCGGCGACGAGGTCGTCCAGGTCGTCGGGGTCGGCCGGGGGGAGGGCGGTGGGTTCGGCGGCGTAGGTGGGAGGGCCGGAGCCCACGTAGTCGAGGTGGGGTGGGGGGAGGGTGGGGAGGTCCAGGTGGGTGGCTGCGTGGGTGGGCTGCGAGGGGTCGGTGGGTGGGGAGTCGGCTTCGGGGGCCTGGGTTTCGAGGGTGCTCGGCGTGAGTGTGGGGGGGTGGGTGTCGCTCGCCCGCGCGGGCGGGGTGCCGTCTTTCTGTGGGCCGGGTGCCGCACCGGCGGCGCGACTGCCCGCGGCTTGATCCGTGGACGTGCGGTCCTGCGGAGGTGGGTCCCCAGGGGCGTGTTCGCCGTTGTCCCGTGTCTCCGTGGACCTGGGCCGTTGCGGCGGAACTCCGGCCCTCTCGGCCACCCCGCCCTTCACCGCCCCCGCCGCCGAAGCGAACCGGTCGTCCAGGGTGTCGGCCGCCGGTGCGGGGCCCGTGTCCTCGGCGGTGTTGCCGTACAGCTGCGTCCACCAGTCGTCCTCGTGGCCGGTGGACCTTCCCCCCTGCTGGCTCATGCCCCTAATTGTCCACCGCACGGGCCGGATGAAAACGGGGCATCGGGAAAAACCGGCACGGCACGCCGCGTCGAACGGCGTGTCGAGCGAGTCATCGAACAGTCATACGAAATAGCCGCTGGACGGCTCCCCCGTTATGTTTTTTGCGGTCCTGCAAGAGGGCCGCTGGCCTCCGGGCCCGGCATGACTGTTGCCCCCTGTCGAACGGATGACCTGGGGGGTGG
>NZ_JBSFHA010000075.1:0-54016 GCF_053596855.1 Streptomyces sp. NPDC001617 | reverse complement strand
ACCGGCACCTGCACCACCTGCCACCGCCCCCTGCCCAGAACATCCACCACCGGCCAGAGCCCAAGAGCCAGAGCAACCTAACGGAGTCCTACTAGGGGCGTGATCCGTTACGACGCCCTGGACGCGCTGCCCGTACGCGACGCCCTGTCCGCCTTGGACGACGCCCTGGAGGGACACGGCACGGCGGTTCTCGTGGCCCCGCCGGGCACCGGCAAGACGACTCTCGTACCGCTGGCCCTCGCCGGGCTGCTGGGCGAGGGACCGGCACGCCGGGTCGTCGTCGCCGAGCCTCGCCGGATCGCGGCCCGCGCCGCCGCCCGGCGGATGGCGTGGCTGCTGGGCGAGAAGGTCGGCGAGAGCGTCGGGTACACCGTGCGCGGCGAGCGGGTGGTCGGGCGCCGCGCTCGCGTGGAGGTCGTGACGACCGGTGTGCTGCTGCAGCGGCTGCAGCGGGACCAGGAGCTGGCCGGCGTGGACGTGGTGGTGCTCGACGAGTGCCACGAGCGGCATCTGGACGCCGACACGGTGGCCGCGTTCCTGTGGGACGTCCGGGAGACCCTGCGGCCCGAGCTGCGGCTGCTGGCGGCGTCGGCGACGACCGATGCCGAGGGGTGGGCGGCGCTGCTCGGCGGGGCCCCCGTGGTCGAGGCACAAGGGGTCTCGCATCCCGTCGAGGTGGTCTGGTCGCCGCCGGCCCGGCCCGTACGGCCCCCGCACGGCATGCGGGTGGACCCGGCGCTGCTCACGCACGTGGCGTCGACGGTACGGCGGGCGCTGACCGAGCGGGACGGGGACGTGCTGTGCTTCCTGCCCGGCGTGGGCGAGATCGCGCGCGTGGCGGGGCAGTTGGGGGCGTTGGGTGACGTGGACGTGCTTCAGGTGCACGGGCGCGCTCCGGCCGCGGTCCAGGACGCGGTGCTGGCTCCTGGAGCGCGGCGCCGGGTCGTCCTGGCCACTTCGGTGGCGGAGTCGTCCCTGACGGTTCCGGGGGTGCGGGTGGTCGTCGACTCCGGGCTCGCCCGGGAGCCGCGCGTCGACCACGCGCGCGGGCTGAGCGCACTGGCGACGGTACGGGCCTCACAGGCTGCCGGGCGGCAGCGGGCGGGGCGGGCCGGGCGTGAGGCGGCGGGGGCGGTGTACCGCTGCTGGGCGGAGGCCGAGGACGCGCGTCTGCCGCGTTTCCCGGCGCCGGAGATCAAGGTGGCCGACCTGACGGCGTTCGCGCTCCAGGCGGCCTGCTGGGGCGATCCGGACGCGTCCGGGCTGGCCCTGCTGGACGCACCGCCGGGCGGGGCGATGACGGCGGCGAGGAGTGTCCTGACGGCGATCGGGGCGGTGGACTCCCTGGGCCGGGCCACGGAACGGGGCTTGCGGCTGGCGCGGCTGGGGCTGCACCCCCGGCTGGGGCGAGCACTGTTGGACACTCCCGGCGACGGCGCCGAGGTGGTCGCGCTGCTGTCGGAGGAGGCGCCGAGGGAGTACGGCGAC
Organism: Streptomyces sp. NPDC001617; assembly: GCF_053596855.1. NCBI lineage: Bacteria > Bacillati > Actinomycetota > Actinomycetes > Kitasatosporales > Streptomycetaceae > Streptomyces > Streptomyces sp. NPDC001617. The sequence continues at coordinate 52,528 of NZ_JBSFHA010000075.1, read as the reverse complement.
GACCTGGCGGCCGCGTTGCGGGCAGCTCGGCGTGGGGGTGACGCCTATGCGGGGCGCTGGCGGGCCGAGGTACGGCGCCTGCGGACGAACGACGGGCGCGCATCGGCACACGGCGCGGACGACCGCACCGTGGGACTCGTCGCCGCGCTCGCGTTCCCCGAACGGATCGCCAAGGCCGACGCCGGTTCCTACCTCATGGTCTCCGGTACACGCGCCGAGCTCGGTGACGGCAGTCCCTTGCGCGGCGCCCCCTGGATCGCCGTGGCGGTCGCGGATCGTCCCGTCGGAAAGGGGCACGCGCGCGTGCAGCTCGCCGCCGTGGTGGACGAGGGCATGGCCCGGTCCGCGGCGGCCTCGCTGTACTCCGAGGCACATGAGGTGCGCTGGGCCGACGGGGATGTCGTCGCACGGCGGGTGGAGCGGCTGGGGGCGATCGAGCTGGCGGCGCGGGCGTTGAAGGACGCCGACCCGGCTCTCGTACGCGACGCGCTGCTCGAAGGGCTGCGGCAGGAAGGGTTCGGGCTGTTGCGGTGGACGCCCGACGCACTCGTACGGCGACAGCGGCTCGCCTTTCTGCGTCTGCACCTGGGTGAGCCCTGGCCGGATGTCTCCGACGACGCGCTCCACGCGCGCGTGGACGAGTGGTTGGAGCCGGAGCTCGGCAGGGCCCGGCGACGGGCCGACCTGGGGCGGATCGAGGCGGGGCAGGCGCTCGACCGGCTGCTTCCCTGGGCCTCCGGAGAGGCGGGGCGGCTCGACGAGTTGGCGCCGGAGCGGATCGCCGTACCCAGTGGGTCCAGGATCCGGATCGACTACGACAACCCCGAACAGCCCGTTCTCGCCGTGAAGTTGCAGGAGATGTTCGGGCTGCACGCGTCGCCGGCCGTGGCCGGTGTGCCGTTGCTCGTGCATCTGCTCTCCCCGGCCGGGCGGCCCGCCGCCGTCACCGCCGATCTCGCCTCCTTCTGGAAGGACGGCTACAAGGGAGTGCGGGCCGAGCTGCGGGGGCGGTATCCGAAGCATCCGTGGCCCGAGGACCCCGCGACCGCCGAGCCGACGCGGTACACCAACGCGCGGCTCAGGCGGTGACCGGTTCGGGCGCCTCGGAGTGGGCCGGTTCGGGGTCGGCCGGGCGGCGGCTGCGGGCCTCCAGCCAGAGGGAGAGGGCGAGGAGCAGGACGCCGAGGATCAGGAAGCCCCAGGGGAGGTACGACGTCATCAGCAGGACGAGGGTGCGGTTGTGCTCGACCAGGGCGACCGTGTGCTTGACGTAGTCCTCGCGCATCCTCACGTCGCCGGCGAACGCCGTCACCTTGTCGCGGTCGCCGAGGAGGGTGCCGCCGCGCAGTTCCTCCTTGTGGAGCTCCTCGCCGTAGACGGGGGCGCCGGTGACCGGCTCGACCCAGAACTTGCGGACCGTGGTGTACCAGATGCTCGTGCCGGTCTTGGCGATCGAGTCGGCGGTGATGCCCGCCACCGGCATGGCCTTGGGGAAGTGGACCTTGGTCCAGGGAATGGTCTGCTCGAAGTAGTAGACCTTGAGGCCGCGGAAGTTCTGGGTGCCCTTGTAGTGAATGGGGTTGGTGGTGCGGGTCTGGGCGTCGAAGTACTCGTAGTCCCGTTTCTGGGTCAGGAAGGGCCACTTGAACTCGATGCCGGTCCGCTTCACCGGGTCGCCGTCGACCATCTCGCCGGTGGCGTGCACGGGGGCCTGGCTGTGGGCGTCGAAGATGTAGCGCTCGGGGATCTTGGAGACCATCTTGCCGTCGGGGCCCTGGACGTAGGAGAGGCCGTCCCAGACGACGACGTCCCGGCCGGCCGTCCTGTCGATCTTCTTCGCCGCCTCCACGTTGCCCTTGAGGGTCTGCACGATGGTGACCTTGGAGACCTTGCGGGCCTTCATCGTGCCGTAGTCGAGGAGGGTCGCGCCCTTCGCCTCCAGGACCATGTCCTGGTACTGGTCGGCCGGGATCTTGGCCAGGCGCGGGAAGGCGTACCAGCGCATCAATGGGGACAGCGCCGCGAAGAACACGGCGAAGGCGAGCAGGACCAGACTGGCCTTGCGGCGCATCTCGGCCTCCCGGGCGGACGGCTAGGGGTGGGCGGGCACCGTCGTCAGCAGCGGTTTCGGGGACGTCTCTCCCGTCGGCGTCCCCATCGCGGTGATCGTGAGGATCAGCGCGAACGCGACGGCGAGACCGGTCGCGGCGGCGATCAGGGCGCGCATGCCTGCCTCCCGACGGACGTGGAGCTGACTGGAGCTGACTGGAGCTGATACATCGTCAGGTCCGGCACCGTAGCAACGGGTGGGCGAGATGAGAACACGTTGCACACGACGACGGCGCCCCTCGGGTGAGGGACGCCGTCGTCGTCGTAGCAAACGCGTGGTGTACGGGCCTACGAACTCGCGCTCGCCGAGGGGCTGGGCGACGGGCTCGCCGAGGTGTCGGCCGCCGCGACCGTCAGCTCGACGTCGAGGGTGGCGCCGCCCGCGGTGGTGAGGCGGAGCAGGAAAGTGCCGGTGGTGTCGTCGGCGTACAGCTTGGGCAGCTTCAGCTTGCCGTCGGCGTCCGTGGTCAGGCCCGTGAGGGTGCGTATGGTCTTGCCGTCCGCGTCCTTGAAGTAGGGGCCCTTGTCGTTCTCGGTCGCGTCGAGCTTGGACTTGATCAGCGTGGCGGTGACCGCGACCTTGTCGGCGACGGCGGTCTTGTAGGTCGCCTTCACCTCGACCTGGTCGGCGAACTCGCCGCCCGGGGTGCAGGTGAGCGCCGTGTCGCCGGTGCGGGCGAGGGTGTCGGCGACCCGCTCCGTGACGGAGGCCGTGTAGTCGAGGCCGGTGACGGCGCGGCCCACGACGGTGGCGCGGACCGTGAAGTCGCCGGTCTTCTCGCCCGCCTGGAGCGTGGGCGCGACGGCCACGCCGGAGGCGTTGGTGACGATCGAGGCGACCTTCTCGCCGCCCATGAAGGTGGCGTCGGTGTCGCCGATGATGGAGAAGCGGATGCGCACCTTGCCGACGGCCTTGCCGGCCTTGGTCTCGGCCTTGGTGCTGATCTTCTTGGTGAACGCGTCGCCGGCCATCGCGGTGAGCTTCGCGGTGCCCGCGTCCTCCAGATGGTCCACCGTGTCGGTGGGCGTGGGGGACGGCGTGCCGGGCGTGCTCGGTGTGCTGGGGGCACTCGGCGTGCTCGGGGAGCCGGTGCTCGGCGGCGTCGAGGGCGTCCTGGGCGGCGTGGGCGACGGCTTGGGGTTGGCCTTCTGGCCGTCGTCGCTGCTGTGCGACGGGAGTGTGCCGGTGCCGTCCGGGATCGAGTGGGTGCCCTTGCGGTAGTACTCCAGCCACGACAGGACGGTGTTCAGGTAGTCCTGCGAGTTGTTGTAGCTGAGGATCGCGCTGTCGAGGCCGGACTGGGTGGACATGTCCCAGCCGTTGCGGCACAGGTAGTGGCCGGCGGCGAGGGCGGCGTCGTAGACGTTGTTGGGGTCCTTGACCCCGTCGCCGTTGCCGTCGCGGCCCGCCCACGCCCAGGTGGACGGGATGAACTGCATGGGGCCGACGGCCTGGTCGTAGCTGCTGTTGCCGTCGTACTTGCCGCCGTCCGTGTCCTTGATGAGAGCGAAGCCGTTGCCGTCGAGCTGCGGGCCCAGGATCGGGGTGATCGTGGTGCCGTCCGCCGTGACGTTTCCGCCGCGGGCCTGGCCGGACTCGACCTTGCCGATGGCCGCCAGCAGCTGCCAGGGGAGGTTGCAGCCGGGCTTGGCCTCCTTGAGGGCCGCCTCGGCCTTCTTGTAGGCGTCGAGGACGGTCGCGGGGATGCCGGCCTCGCCGGAGCCCGTCGGCGCGGAGGTGCCGGTGCCGGTGCCGTTGCTCGCGCTCGGCGAGGGGTTGGGGCTGTTCAGCGGCGGCAGGTCGGTGTAGTACCGCGAGTTGCCGGTGGCGGTGCCGTCGTCGGCGGTGGCGTCGGGGGACGGCTGGGCGTCCGAGGCGGTCTGTCTGCCGTGGTCGTCGACCGTGACCCCGGGCGCCTGGGACGCGGAGAGGGCCGCGACCGCGAGTGCCGCCACAGCGGTGGTCGCCGCTCCCTTGGCCAGCCTCCTGCCGAATTGCGCCGCCATAGAGTGAACCCCTCCCGTGGACGCCCGAGCGCCCGTCTCTGTCTGCCTGCTCGCCTTGTTGTGACGATCGACCCACGGTGGTGGTTGCCCTCGTGGGGCGGATCCGTGTTCTGTTCGCGTGTTCGACCGTGCTTCCCCCGCACGACGACCCAGGCGACCCTACGACAACTTCCTTGCCATGGGCACCCGTTCGTGCCCGTTATTCACCGGTTGGCCATCTTCGGCCGGTGGCGTGGCCGGGCCCGCATACTGGACCGGAGCGATCTCCGGGGCCGCGGTCCCGCCCAACGTCCCCTCCGAGGAGCCCCGTTGCCGTTCACCCTGAGCCATGCGGCGGCCGTACTGCCCGCCGTGCACACCGACGGCAGCGGCCGAGGACGGCTGGTTCCGGCCGTGCTCGTGGCCGGTTCCTTCTCTCCCGACATGACCTATTTCGCGGCGAGCGCGATTCCCGGGGCGATGGAGTTCGGGAGCTTCACCCACTCCATCCCGGGCGTCTTCACGGTCGACGTGGCCGTGGCCTGGGCGCTGGTGGGGCTGTGGCTGCTGATCCGTGAGCCGCTGGTGGCACTGCTGCCGAGGACCTGGCAGCCCCGCCCGGCCGCACTGCTGCGCTGCGGGACACCCCCCGCGCGCGTACGGCCGTCACTGGTGGTGCGGTGGTACGCGTCGGCGGCGCTGGGTGCGCTGACACATGTGGTGTGGGACGCGTTCACCCATCACGACCGGTGGGGGGTCCGAGTGTTTCCGGTGCTGAACGACACGCTCGCGGGGTCCCCGCTGTATTGGTACATGCAGTACGGGGGCTCGGTGGTGGGGGCTGTGGTGATCGCCGTGTGGGTGGGGCGGGCGCTGCGGGGGGTGCCGGTCGATACGTCGGAGGCGGCGGTCCCCGTGCTGTCGGTACGGGACCGGTTGCTGGCCGGGGTCGTGATCGGCGGGTGTGCGGTGGTCGTGGGGGTGGAGCGGGCGGCGCGGTGGTGGGCCTACTGGCGGGCCACGGCGAGGCCGTGGGAGCTGATCGCGCCGCTGTGCTTCGGGGTGGGCGCGGGGCTCGTGCTGGGGCTGCTGCTGTACGTGGTCGGGGTGCGGGTGTGGCGTCCGGCGGTGGTCGGTGCGGAGCCCGAGCGGGTCAGCGTGGGACAGGGCCGTCCGGGCGGTCGCTGACGATGCCGCCGTCGGTGACCACGAACATCGTGACTGCGGGGCGGCCGCGGCGGACGCGGGCGAGGAGGCCGGCGGCTCTGCGGACGCGGTCGGCCAGGCCGGCGGCGTAGGTGCAGCCCAGGTCGGCCCACAGGCGCCAGGTGGCCGGCTCCGCGGTGGCGGCGGCGAGCCTGCGGCGGAGGTCCCCGGCGGTGCGGTGTGCCGTGCGGCGCAGGACCGTGGCGAGGCCGGTGGGGATGCGGGCGGTGCTTGCGTCGGCCGCGAAGACCGGGACCGGGGGGTACGGCGTGCGGGGAGTCCTGTCGGTGCTCGCCTGCGGTGACGCCGTCCGGCGGTGGAGCATGCGTATACCCATGCCCGCATCCTTACGGCACGGAGGTGGAGAGGGCCTCTTTGCGAGGGCCACCCGGGTGACCCGACCGAGGGGCTCCGGTCGGTTCGGCATCGCCGAAAGGCGCCGTCGTGGTTGCTCACCGTCGCGGTGGGACTCTGCTTGCACCGGTGATGAGCAACCACGGTGACGGCACCTAGTGAGCGGCCGACTCCCAGTCCGCCCCCACGCCGACCGAAACCCCCAGCGGCACCCTCAGGTGGACCGCGTCGGACATTTCGCGGCGGACGACGTCCTCCACTGCCCCGCGCTCGCCGGGGGCGATCTCCAGGACGATTTCGTCGTGGACCTGGAGGAGCATGCGGGACTTGAGGTCGGCCTCGCGCAGGGCGCCGTCCACGCGGAGCATGGCGAGCTTGACGATGTCGGCGGCCGTGCCCTGGATGGGGGCGTTGAGGGCCATCCGCTCGGCGGCCTCGCGGCGCTGGCGGTTGTCGCTGTTGAGGTCGGGGAGGTAACGGCGGCGGCCGAAGAGGGTGGCCGTGTAGCCGGTCGCCCGTGCCTCGTCGACGACCCGGCGGAGGTAGTCCCGTACGCCGCCGAAACGCTCGAAGTACGCGTCCATCAGTGCCCGGGCCTCGCCCGCGTCGATGTTCAGCTGCGCCGAGAGGCCGAAGGCCGACAGACCGTACGCCAGGCCGTACGACATCGCCTTGATCTTGCGCCGCATCTCCGCGTCGACGTGCTCCCGGTCGACCGCGAAGACCTGGGAGGCCGCCGTGGTGTGCAGGTCCTCGCCGGAGGTGAACGCCTCGATCAGGCCCGCGTCCTCGGAGAGGTGGGCCATCACGCGGAGTTCGATCTGGCTGTAGTCGGCGGTCATGAGGGATTCGAAGCCCTCGCCCACCACGAAGCCCCGGCGGATCGCGCGGCCTTCGTCCGTGCGGACCGGGATGTTCTGCAGGTTCGGGTCGGTGGAGGAGAGGCGGCCGGTGGCGGCGACCGTCTGGTTGAAGGTGGTGTGGATGCGGCCGTCGGTCGCGATCGTCTTGATCAGGCCTTCGACCGTGACCCGGAGCTTCGCCTGCTCGCGGTGACGGAGCATGATCACCGGGAGTTCGTTGTCCGTCTGGGTGGCGAGCCAGGCCAGGGCGTCGGCGTCCGTGGTGTAACCGGTCTTGGTCTTCTTCGTCCTGGGGAGTGCCAGCTCACCGAAGAGGACCTCCTGGAGCTGCTTGGGCGAGCCCAGGTTGAACTCGTGCCCGGCCGCGGCGTGCGCCTCCTTCACCGCCTGCTGGACGGCGCCCGCGAACATCTGCTCCATGGCCTCCAGATGGGCCCGGTCGGCCGCGATGCCGTATCGCTCCATGCGGGCGAGGAGGATGGAGGTCGGCAGCTCCATGTCCCGGAGGAGGTCCGCGGCGCCGACCTCCTGGAGGCGGTCCGTGAAGGCCTCACCGAGGTCCAGCACCGCGCGGGCCTGGATCATCAGCGCCTCCGCCTCGGCACCGTCGTCCGTGCCGAAGGCCAGCTGGCCGTCGGCCGCCGCGGCGGGGGCCAGCTCGCGGCCCAGGTACTCCAGGGAGAGCGCGTCCAGGTCGAAGGAGCGGCGGCCCGGCTTGACCAGGTAGGCGGCGAGCGCGGTGTCCATGGAGACGCCGGCGACGCTCCAGCCGTGCTCCGCGAAGACCCGCATCGCGCCCTTGGCGTTGTGCAGCACCTTGGGCCTCGCCTCGTCGGCCAGCCAGCCGGCGAACGCGGTCTCGTCGGCCTCGTCCAGCTGGGACGGGTCGAACCAGGCGGCGGGACCGTCGGCCGTGGCGAGCGCGACCTCGGCGACCGAGCCGGTGCCCAGCGCCCAGGTGTCGACGGTGGCGACGCCGAGGGTGCCGGTGCCGTGCCCGGCGAGCCAGGGCGCGAGTTCGCCGGTGCCGAGGACCGTGCCGTCCAGCTCCACGCCGTCCGCGACGACCGGCGTCTCCTCGGCCTCCGCCGCGCCCGGGTCGACGGCGAGCAGCCGCTCGCGCAGGGAGGGGTTCCTGATCTCCAGGGTGTCGAGGACCATCGCCAGGCCCTTGCGGTCGTACGGCGCCCGCTCCAGGTCGGCGACCGTCTTCGGCAGCTCGACCGTGCGCACCATCTCCGTGAGGCGGCGGTTGAGCTTGACGGCCTCCAGATGGTCGCGCAGGTTCTGCCCGGCCTTGCCCTTGACCTCCTCGACGCGCTCGACCAGGTCGGCGAAGGAGCCGAACTGATTGATCCACTTCGCGGCGGTCTTCTCGCCGACGCCCGGGATGCCCGGCAGGTTGTCGGACGGGTCGCCGCGCAGGGCCGCGAAGTCGGGGTACTGCGCGGGCGTCAGCCCGTACTTCTCGAAGACCTTCTCCGGAGTGAACCGGGTCAGCTCCGAGACGCCCTTCGTCGGATACAGCACGGTCGTGTGCTCGGTGACCAGCTGGAAGGAGTCGCGGTCGCCGGTGACGATCAGCACCTCGAAGCCCTCGGCCTCGGCCTGGGTGGCGAGCGTGGCGATGATGTCGTCGGCCTCGAAGCCGTCGACCGCGAACCGCGACACCTGCATCGTGTCGAGGAGCTCGCCGATCAGCTCGACCTGGCCCTTGAACTCGTCCGGTGTCTTGGAGCGGTTGGCCTTGTACTCCGTGAACTCCTCGGAGCGCCAGGTCTTGCGGGAGACGTCGAAGGCCACCGCGAAGTGCGTGGGTTCCTCGTCACGCAGGGTGTTGGCCAGCATCGACGCGAAGCCGTAGATCGCGTTCGTCGGCTGGCCCGTCGCCGTCGTGAAGTTCTCCGCGGGCAGCGCGAAGAACGCGCGGTACGCCAGCGAGTGCCCGTCCATGAGCATGAGGCGGGGCCGGTTGCTGCCGGAGGTCGTCTCGGTCTTCTTCGATGCTGTCTCTGCCACGGACCCGATCCTGCCATGTGCCACTGACAGTCGGCCGCCACCGGGGCTCACGGGCTGTTTTCCACCGTCGGACTTCGCTGTCGGCGGCCCGTGCGAGGATCGAAGACGTAACCAGATGTGCAGGTGTGCGTGAAGGAGAGTGCGTCATGGCCACCAAACCGCCCAAGGGCGATCCGGTTCAGGACGCGCCGCAGGTCGCCGGGCCGAAGCACGCGGCGGCGGGGCTGTCGGCCATCGGACACACCCTGCGCATCGCCCAGCAGCAGATGGGCGTGAAGCGCACCATGCTGACGCTGCTGAGCGTCAACCAGAAGAACGGCTTCGACTGCCCGGGCTGTGCCTGGCCGGAGCCGGACCACCGGCACAAGGCCGAGTTCTGCGAGAACGGCGCGAAGGCGGTCGCGGAGGAAGCCACCCTGCGCCGGGTCACCCCGGAGTTCTTCGCGGCGCACACCGTCGCCGACCTGGCGAACAGGAGCGGCTACTGGCTGGGGCAGCAGGGGCGGCTGACGCACCCCGTGTACCTGCCCGAGGGCGGCACGCACTACGAGCCGGTGAGCTGGGAGCGTGCCTTCGACATCGTCGCCGAGGAGATCGCGCAGCTGTCCTCGCCCGACGAGGCCGTCTTCTACACCTCGGGCCGCACCAGCAACGAGGCCGCGTTCCTCTACCAGCTGTTCGCCCGCGAGCTGGGCACCAACAACCTGCCCGACTGCTCGAACATGTGCCATGAGTCGTCCGGTTCGGCACTGACCGAGACGATCGGCATCGGCAAGGGAAGCGTCTCGCTCGAGGACCTCTACAAGGCCGACCTGATCATCGTCGCCGGCCAGAACCCGGGCACCAACCACCCGCGCATGCTCGCCGCCCTGGAGAAGGCGAAGGCGAACGGCGCGCGGATCGTCAGCGTCAATCCGCTGCCCGAGGCCGGCCTGGAGCGGTTCAAGAACCCGCAGACCCCCCAGGGCATGCTCAAGGGTGTCGCGCTCAACGATCTGTTCCTCCAGATCCGCATCGGCGGCGACCAGGCCCTCTTCCGCCTCCTCAACAAGCTGATCCTGGAGACCCAGGGCGCGGTCGACGAGGAGTTCGTCCGCGAACACACCCACGGCTACGAGGAGTTCGTGGCCGCGGCCAAGGCCGCCGACTGGGACGAGACCCTCGCCGCGACCGGTCTGACCCGCGAGGAGATCGAGCAGACCCTGCGCATGGTGCTCGCCTCGAAGCGCACCATCGTGTGCTGGGCGATGGGCCTGACCCAGCACAAGCACTCCGTGCCGACCATCCGCGAGGTGGTCAACTTCCTTCTCCTGCGCGGGAACATCGGCCGCCCGGGCGCGGGCGTGTGCCCGGTGCGCGGGCACAGCAACGTGCAGGGCGACCGCACCATGGGCATCTTCGAGCGCCCCGCACCCGCCTTCCTGGACGCCCTGGAGAAGGAGTTCGGCTTCGCGCCCCCGCGCGAGCACGGCTTCGACGTCGTCCAGGCCATCCGCGCCCTGCGCGACGGCAAGGCGAAGGTGTTCTTCGCGATGGGCGGCAACTTCGTCTCCGCCTCCCCCGACACCGACGTCACCGAGGCGGCCATGCGGCGCGCCCGTCTGACCGTGCACGTGTCGACCAAGCTGAACCGCTCGCACGCGGTCACGGGCGCGCGTGCCCTGATCCTGCCCACCCTGGGCCGCACCGAGCGAGACCTGCAGGGCAGCGGCGAGCAGTTCGTGACCGTCGAGGACTCGATGGGCATCGTGCACGCCTCCCGCGGCCGCCTGGAGCCCGCGAGCACGCACCTGCTGTCCGAGCCGGCCATCGTCTGCCGTCTGGCCCGCCGCGTGCTGGGCGAGAACAGCGTGGTGCCGTGGGAGGAGTTCGAGAAGGACTACGCCACCGTCCGCGACCGCATCGAGCGCGTGATCCCCGGCTTCCAGGACTTCAACGCGCGCGCGGCGCACCCCGGCGGCTTCGCCCTCCCGCACGCCCCGCGCGACGAGCGTCGCTTCCCGACCAAGACCGGCAAGGCCAACTTCACGGCCGCCCCCGTGGAGTACCCGGAGCTGCCCGAGGGCCGTCTCCTGCTGCAGACCCTGCGCTCGCACGACCAGTACAACACCACGATCTACGGCCTCGACGACCGCTACCGGGGGATCACGAACGGCCGCCGGGTCGTGCTGGTCAACCCCGAGGACGCGCGGAAACTCGGCGTCGCGGACGGGTCGTACGTCGACCTGGTGAGCGAGTGGAAGGACGGCGTCGAGCGGCGGGCGCCCGGCTTCCGGGTCGTGCACTACCCGACGGCACGCGCGTGTGCCGCCGCCTACTACCCGGAGACCAACGTCCTGGTTCCCCTGGACTCCACCGCCGACATCAGCAACACCCCGGCCAGCAAGTCCGTCGTCGTACGTCTGGAACAATCGACAGCCGACTGAGCGTTTGCTCAGGCAGGCTGCAGGACTGATCACGACGAACGGAGCACGGCCCATGGGCGAGCAGCAGCATGTGAGGTTCCCGCAGGAGGTCATCGCCGAGTACGCCGCGCTCGGCGTCGACCTCCCGGCCCTGTTCTCCGCGGGGCACCTGGGGACCCGCATGGGCGTGGAGATCGTGGAGGCCTCGGCGGACCGTGTCGTCGGCAGGATGCCGGTCGAGGGCAACACCCAGCCGTACGGGCTGCTGCACGGCGGGGCCTCGGCCGTGCTCGCCGAGACGCTGGGCTCCGTGGGCTCGATGCTGCACGCCGGCAGCTCCAAGATCGCGGTCGGCGTCGACCTGAACTGCACGCACCACCGGGGCGTGCGCTCGGGGCTGGTGACGGGAGTGGCGACGCCCGTGCACCGGGGACGCTCGACGGCGACGTACGAGATCGTGATCAGCGACGAGGAGGGGCGGCGCGTGTGCACCGCACGCCTGACCTGCCTGCTGCGGGACGTGAACCCGAGCGACGCGCGGCACCTGGGCATCGCCGGCTGAGCACGGCTCGCTCGACCCGCCTCTGGCCCGAGGCGCCGGAGAGGCCCTAGCGTCATGTCATGAAAACGGGAGGAGCCACCCGTCCGGGGGCCGTACTCGGCTGCGGGCTGGCGCTGGCACTGGTGACGGGCGGACTGTGCACCGGGTGCGGAGGGTCGGGCAGCCAGACCGCCGAACGCACCGTCACGGTCACGCCCTCGGCGTCGACCACCTCGCCCGAGGACCTGTGCACGCGGGTCGTCGCGTACTGGTCGCGCAAGGTGCTCGACAGCCACACCTACGGCGACTACCAGACGATGGGCCTGTCGAACGGGCAGTACGACATCCTGCGGAAGGTCGTGGACGCCGCGCGGGTCACCAAGAGGGCCCAAGGCGCCCAGGCGGCCGACGAGCTGATCGGGCGGCGAGCACGCGAGGGCTGCCGCGACTGGTACCGCACGGGCGGTCCGAGCAACGGACCGTGGGGATGAGCGGCGTCGGCCCCGTCGAGCCCGGCGAGGGCACCCGGGCCCGGGACACCCCGGAGGGCGCCACCACCGTTGTGTCGCGCCGCCCGCGCGGACGGCTCCCCGAGTGGTACGACCGGCACCGGCGCGCCGTTCTCGCCGCCGTCCTGGCCGTCGTCCTGATCGCGGCCGGCGGCTATCTCTACCTCACCCGGCCGCACAAGCCGGCGCCCGCGGCACCGCCGTACCCCTCCCAGGTCGTGGACATCACGTACCTCGACCCCGTGACCACCCCGAAAGGCGTACGGCCGCACAGCTTCAGCTTCGCCGTGGACCTGAGCGTGGACTCCGGCCCGCCGGTCACCGTCAGGGAGATCGGCCAGCCGTACGCCGGGCTGTCCCTGACCACCGACCCCAGTACACCTTTCCGAACGCGTGCGGGCAGAAGTCGCACGATCGTGATCACTATGCACGTCACCGAATGCCGAAGTGTGCCCGAAAGGGCAGGGCTCCCTTTCCTCGACGTAACTCTGCGTAATACGCGCGCAATAGAGGTGCACAGTTTCATCCTGGGGCAGCGCTACGCACAGCATCTGTCCGACGCCCTGGAAGCGATCTGCAACCCCAGTTCAGGGTAATTACCAAAAGCCTCGAAGCACCTGACACCCCCCGGCGGGTCCTGCGGGTTCTCAGAATGCGGACGGGGCGAATCGGCCGGAATTCCGCTGTACTACCCACTGAGCACCGCTCTGCATTACCTCGTGTCATAACAAGAGCGTCACAGCCTCACCCAGACCCTCCTCCAGGGTTCCCCGACCCGCTTAGAGTCACGCCCAGTCACCGTGCAGCCGGAAAAACACTTCGGCCCGGCGCAGTGACTCGGCCACTTCCAGGGGGGAGGGGCCGCGCCAGGGAAAGGACTGATCGTGCGTCAACGTTCGCTCATCGCCATCACCGCCGCGCTGGCGGCGGGAGCACTCACCCTCACCGCCTGCGGCTCGCGCGACAGCAACGACAAGGGGAACTCCGGCAGCGGCGGCACCACCGTCACCATCGGAGTCGACGCCCCGCTGACGGGCGACCTGTCCGCGCTGGGCCTGGGCATCAAGAACTCCGCCGACCTGGCCGTCAAGACGGCCAACAAGGACAAGGTCGTCGACGGCGTCACGTTCAAGCTCGTGGCCAAGGACGACCAGGCGCAGGCCTCCTCCGGCCAGCAGAACGCCACCGCCCTGGTCGCCGACAAGAGCGTCCTCGGCGTCGTCGGCCCGCTGAACTCCTCCGTCGCGCAGTCCATGCAGAAGGTCTTCGACTCCGCGAGCCTGGTCGAGGTCTCTCCGGCCAACACCAGCCCGGACCTGACCCAGGGCACCAACTGGCAGACCAAGAAGGTCCGCCCGTTCAAGTCGTACTTCCGCACCGCGACCACGGACGCCATCCAGGGCCCGTTCGCCGCCGAGTACATCTACAACACGGCCAAGAAGAAGAAGGTCTTCGTCATCGACGACAAGAAGACCTACGGCGCCGGTCTCGCCGCCACCTTCACCCAGGAGTTCAAGAAGCTCGGCGGCACGGTCGTCGGCACCCAGCACATCAACCCCGACACCAAGGACTTCACCTCTGTCGCCACCCAGGTGAAGAACTCCGGTGCCGAGGCGGTCTACTACGGCGGCGAGTACCCGCAGGCGGGCCCGCTCAGCAAGCAGATCAAGGCCGCGGGCGCCAACATCCCGCTGGCCGGCGGCGACGGCATCTTCGACCCGACCTTCATCAAGCTGGCCGGCACCAACAGCACCGGTGACCTCGCCACCTCGGTCGGTGCCCCGGTCGAGACGCTCGACTCCGCCAAGAAGTTCGTCGAGGACTACAAGGCGGGCGGCTACTCGGAGGAGTACGGCGCCTACGGCGGCTACTCCTACGACTCCACCTGGGCGATCATCCAGGCCGTGAAGAAGGTCGTCGACGACAACGGCGGCAAGCTGCCTTCGGACGCCCGCGCCAAGGTCACCGCCGCCATGCAGAACGTCTCCTTCGACGGAGTGACCGGCAAGGTCTCCTTCGACGAGTTCGGTGACGCCACCAACAAGCAGCTCACCGTCTACGCCGTCAAGAATGGTGCCTGGGCGGCCGTCAAGTCCGGCACCTTCACCGGCTGACCCCTCCCGCACCACTCACGAGCCGCGCGGGGCGCTGTTCCACAGGCGCCCCGCGCGTTCTCGCATCCGGCGCAATGACGAAATCCGTCGAAAAGATCCGAACAGTCTCGGAGGACATGCGGTGAACGAACTGCCGCAGCAGCTGGTCAACGGCCTGCTACTGGGATCCATGTACGGGCTGGTCGCCATCGGCTACACGATGGTCTATGGCATCGTCCAGCTCATCAACTTCGCCCACGGTGAGATCTTCATGACCGGAGCCTTCGGCGCTCTGACGGTCTACCTGTACGTGTTGCCCGACGGCACGTCCATGTGGGTCGCCCTGCCGCTGATGCTCATCGGCGCGATCATCGTCGCCGTCACGGTCGCCGTCGGAGCGGAACGGTTCGCCTACCGCCCCCTACGCACTGCGCCCCGCCTCGCGCCCCTCATCACCGCCATCGGCCTCTCCCTCGCCTTGCAGCAGGCGGTCTGGGCCTGGTACCCGGACGCCAAGTCCTCGATCACCTTCCCGCAGATCGACGGCGGCCCCTTCCACATCGGCAACGTCACCATCCAGACCGGTGATATCTTCCTGCTGATCGCCGCCCCCATCAGCATGGCCGTGCTCGCCTACTTCGTCATGAAGACCCGCACCGGCCGCGGCATGCAGGCCACCGCCCAGGACCCGGACACCGCCAAGCTCATGGGCATCAACACCGACCGCATCATCGTGGTCGCCTTCGCCCTCGGCGCCACCTTCGCCGCCATCGGAGGCGTCGCCTACGGCCTCAAGTACGGCGAGGTCAACTTCAAGATGGGCTTCCTCCTCGGCCTCAAGGCCTTCACCGCGGCGGTCCTCGGCGGCATCGGCAACATCTACGGCGCCATGATCGGCGGCGTCGTCCTCGGAGTCGCCGAGACCCTCGCCTCCGCCTACATCTCCGACATCCCCGGCATGGAAAAGTTCGGCAGCCAGTCCTGGGCCGACGTCTGGGCCTTCGTACTCCTCATCCTCGTGCTCCTCTTCAGGCCACAGGGCCTGCTCGGCGAGCGCGTCGCGGACAGGGCGTGACACCGATGACGACACAGACCACCGCGCCCGAGACCCCGGGCACCCCCGCCGCGGCACCCCAGAGCGGCCTCATCGGCATCCCGCCGCGCGTCGCCCGCGCCCTCGCGCTGGGCGGCGCCGCCCTCACCATCGTCTCCACGTTCATGTCCTGGACCTGGACCGACAAGTTCCCCGGCGACCTCACCGTCTACGGCTACCCGGGCGGCCTGCAGGTCCTCGTCCTCATCGGCGGCGCCCTCACCGCCCTGTTCGCCCTGGCCGGCTATGGCGTCAAGGGCGTGCGCCACCTCGTCCCCGCCGGTGGCGACGCCGCCCTCAGATTCGCCGCCCTCGCCACCTTCGCCACCGCCTGGTACACGGTCATCGCGATCAGCGACGAACTCGGCGGCGTCGTCAACCTCGACCCGGGCGGCTTCGTCGTCGCCATCGCCACGCTCGCCGCCCTCGTCGGCGCCCTGGCCCTGCCGTTCGAGAAGCCCGAGCCCGACCCGATCGACCCCGACGACGACGCCTGGGAACAGTTCAAGAACAAGGCCGCCCACAAGCGGGCAACCATCAAGGCCGCCTTCGCCGCCGACGCCCCCCGCCCGGTCGGCAAGCTCCCGTCCTACGTCGAGATCCTGGTCATCGTCGCCGTCATGGCCCTCGGCCTGCTCGTCTTCACCTACGGCATCGGCACCCAGTACGACGAACTCTTCGTCGGCTTCCTCATCACCGCCGGCTTCGGCTTCGCGGCCCTCAACAAGGCCGGCCTCGTCGCCCAGGCCACTCAGATCACCGCCCGGCACCAGACCATCACCGTCTTCGGCGCCTTCATCGCGGCGGCCCTGTTCCCCTTCACCCAGACCGATGACCAGTACGCGACCATCGGCGTCTACATCCTGATCTTCGCCACCGTCGCCCTCGGCCTCAACATCGTCGTCGGCCTCGCCGGCCTCCTCGACCTCGGCTACGTCGCCTTCCTCGGCGTCGGCGCCTACGCCGCGGCCCTGGTCTCCGGATCGCCCACCTCACCGTGGAACGTGCACTTCCCGTTCTGGGCCGCCGTCCTCGTCGGCGCCGCCGCCTCGCTCACCTTCGGCGTCCTCATCGGCGCCCCCACCCTGCGACTGCGCGGCGACTACCTCGCCATCGTCACCCTCGGCTTCGGTGAGATCTTCCGGATCACCGCCAACAACCTGGACGGCACCTCCGGACCCGACCTCACCAACGGCTCCAACGGCATCTCCTCGATCCCGGACCTGAACATCCTCGGCTGGGACCTCGGCGCCACGCACGACGTATTCGGCTTCACGATCGGCCGGTTCGCCAACTACTTCCTGCTGATGCTGCTCATCACGGCCGTCGTCGTCCTCGTCTTCCGACGCAGTGGCGACTCCCGGATCGGCCGCGCCTGGGTCGCCATCCGCGAGGACGAGACCGCCGCCCTCGCCATGGGCATCAACGGCTTCAAGGTCAAGCTCATCGCCTTCGCCGTCGGCGCCTCCCTCGCCGGCCTCGCCGGCACCGTCCAGGCCCACGTGACCTACACCGTCACCCCCGAGCAGTACCAGTTCGCCGGGCCCATCCCGCCCAACTCCGCCTTCCTGCTCGCCGCGGTCGTCCTCGGCGGCATGGGCACCATCGGCGGCCCCCTGATCGGCGCCTCCCTGCTCTACCTCATCCCCAACAAGCTCCAGTTCCTCGGCGACTATCAGCTCTTCGCCTTCGGCGTCGCGCTCATCCTGCTGATGCGCTTCCGCCCCGAAGGCCTCGTCGCCAACCGGCGCCGCCAGCTGGAGTTCCACGAAGAGGCCGAAGCGCCCACCGTCCTGAGCAAGACAGGGGCCTGACCACACATGACCACCGACACCACCACCCAGGGCAGCACCCCGGCCACCGCCCCCGGCGAGGTCGTCCTCGACGCCCGCGGCGTCACCATGCGCTTCGGCGGCCTCACCGCCGTCCGCAACGTCGACCTCACCGTCAACACCGGCGAGATCGTCGGCCTGATCGGCCCCAACGGCGCCGGCAAGACGACCTTCTTCAACTGCCTCACCGGCCTCTACATCCCCACCGAGGGCGAGGTCCGCTTCAAGGGCGACGTCCTGCCGCCCAAGTCCTTCAAGGTCACCGCCGCCGGCATCGCCCGCACCTTCCAGAACATCCGCCTGTTCGGCAACATGACGGTCCTGGAGAACGTCCTCGTCGGCCGCCACACCCGCACCAAGGAAGGCTTCTGGTCCGCCGTCCTGCGCGGCCCCGGCTTCCACCGCGCGGAGAAGGCCTCCCGCGAACGCGCCATGGAACTCCTCGAGTTCATCGGCCTCCAGCACAAGGCCGACCACCTCGCCCGCAACCTCCCCTACGGCGAACAGCGCAAGCTCGAGATCGCGCGAGCGCTGGCGAGCGAGCCGGGCCTGCTCCTGCTCGACGAGCCGACGGCGGGTATGAACCCGCAGGAGACGCGGGCCACGGAAGAGCTGGTCTTCGCCATCCGCGACAAGGGCATCGCCGTCCTCGTCATCGAGCACGACATGCGGTTCATCTTCAATCTCTGCGACCGTGTCGCCGTACTCGTCCAGGGCGAAAAACTCGTGGAAGGCGACAGCGCCACCGTCCAGGGCGACGAACGCGTCATCGCCGCCTACCTCGGAGAACCCTTCGACAACGCCCCCGGCAACGAGGAGATCGCCGAGGTCGAAGCCGCAGAGGCACAGTCCGACGCCGCGCCCGGCAAGGAGAACGACCGATGACCGCACTCCTCGAGGTCGAGGACCTCCGTGTCGCCTACGGCAAGATCGAGGCCGTCAAGGGCATCTCCTTCAAGGTCGAGGCAGGCGAGGTCGTCACCCTCATCGGCACCAACGGCGCCGGCAAGACGACGACCCTGCGCACCCTGTCCGGTCTGTTGAAGCCCGTCGGCGGCCAGATCAAGTTCGACGGCAAGTCGCTCAAGAAGACCCCCGCCCACCAGATCGTCTCCCTCGGCCTGGCGCACTCCCCCGAAGGGCGGCACATTTTCCCCCGCATGACGATCGAGGACAACCTCCGCCTCGGCGCCTTCCTCCGCAGCGACAAGGCGGGCATCGAGAAGGACATCCAGCGCGCCTACGACCTCTTCCCGATCCTGGGCGAGCGTCGCAAGCAGGCCGCGGGAACCCTCTCCGGCGGCGAGCAGCAGATGCTGGCCATGGGCCGCGCGCTCATGTCCCAGCCCAAGCTCCTCATGCTCGACGAACCGTCGATGGGCCTCTCCCCGATCATGATGCAGAAGATCATGGCGACGATCGTGGAGCTGAAGTCCCAGGGCACGACCATCCTCCTGGTCGAACAGAACGCCCAGGCGGCCTTGTCATTGGCCGACCACGGCCACGTCATGGAGGTCGGCAACATCGTCCTCTCCGGCACCGGCCAGGACCTGCTGCACGACGAGTCGGTCCGAAAGGCGTACCTCGGCGAGGACTGACGGTCCTTTTGGATGTACGACGAGGCCCGCGCCCCTGCTTGCAGGGACGCGGGCCTCGCTGCTTGCTCCGTACGGCGTCTCAGCCCTTGTTGGCCTTCTTCTCGTCGGCGTCCTGAATGACGGCCTCGGCGACCTGCTGCATGGACATACGGCGGTCCATGGAGGTCTTCTGGATCCAACGGAAGGCGGCGGGCTCGGTCAGCCCGTACTCGGTCTGGAGAATCGACTTGGCCCGGTCGACGAGCTTCCGCGTCTCCAGCCGGAGCGTGAGGTCGGCGACCTCCCTCTCCAGCTCCTTCAACTCGGTGAACCGCGACACCGCCATCTCAATGGCCGGCACGACATCACTCTTGCTGAACGGCTTCACGAGGTAGGCCATGGCACCGGCATCACGGGCCCGCTCGACCAGATCCCGCTGGGAGAAGGCGGTGAGCATGAGCACCGGGGCGATGCGCTCCTCCGCGATCTTCTCGGCGGCCGAGATCCCGTCCAGCTTGGGCATCTTCACGTCGAGGATCACCAGATCCGGCTGGTGCTCGCGGGCAAGCTCGATCGCCTGCTCGCCGTCACCGGCCTCGCCGACGACGGAGTAGCCCTCTTCCTCCAGCATCTCTTTGAGGTCGAGCCGGATAAGGGCCTCGTCCTCGGCGATGACGACACGGGTCGTCAGCGGAGGCACGTGCGACTTGTCGTCGTCGGGCGCGTCTACGGGCTGGGGCGACTCGGGGGCGGTCACGGGGGCTCCTTGTTGCGGGCCGGGGCAGGTACTGCTGCGAGCAGCCTACCTAGCTGCGACTCCATGCGGGGAACCGGTACACTCCTCTGGGGTTGGCCAGCCGGGTTGGCGGAATGGCAGACGCTGATGTCTCAAACACATCTGTCCGAAAGGACGTGCGGGTTCGACTCCCGCACCCGGCACCCATGAAGCGGAAGGTCACGTTCGCGTGATCTTCCGCTTTTTGCTGCGTGTCACCCAGGCCGCTTCCGCAAGGTGCCGCATGATCTTCCACGGAACTGAGGTTCGACAGCACGCGCTGACACTGCTGCGCAACGGTGCGAAGAACGCCGACGTCGCCCGCAAATTCGGCGTCCCTCGCGGCACAATCGCGTACTGGAAACACCTCGACCGGGCAAAACGCGGCGAGTGCCCCGGGCGCCATGATCCGAGATGCCCCCGGTGCGACGGCCGAGACCTGGACCCGGCCTCGTACAGCTACCTGCTCGGCCTCTACTTGGGCGACGGCCACATCAGCCACTACTCCGCACACCGCGTCCCCAACCTCATGATCACGTGTGCCGAGTCGTGGCCCGGCCTCATGGATCACTGCGAGCAGGCCATGCGGCGTGTGTTCCCTGACAACGCCGTGTGCCGTGTCCGCAAGACAGGCTGCCGCAATGTGAAGGTCTACTCAAAACACCTGCACTGCCTGTTCCCCCAGCACGGCCCCGGCAAGAAGCACCAACGCTTGATCGCCCTCGAACCCTGGCAACGGGAAATCGTCGACACCCACCCCTGGGAATTCATCCGCGGCCTCATCCACTCCGATCGGCTGCCGCATCACCAACTGGACCACCCGCCTCGTCGCTGGCGAGCCCAAGCGCTACGAGTACCCGCGGTACTTCTTCTCCAACAAGTCGGACGACATCCGGAAGCTCTGCACCGACACCCTCAACAAGGTCGGCGTCGAGTGGACGACCCTCGCTCGCGGCAGCGATCCTTTCAACATCTCCATCGCCCGCAAAGCTCCGTAGCCCTGATGGACATCCACGTAGGCCTCAAGCACTGAGCCCCATCGGCCTACTTGGGGCTGTCGTCCTCCCCCACATGGTGCACACGGACGAGGTTCGTCGACCCGGATACCCCCGGAGGCGAACCCGCCGTGATCACCACAACGTCACCCTTCTCGCACCGCCCGTACTTCAACAACAGCTCGTCCACCTGGTCGACCATCGCGTCGGTCGAGTCCACGTGGGGACCCAGGAACGTCTCCGTGCCCCACGTAAGGCTCAGCTGGGAGCGGGTCGCCGGCTCCGGAGTGAAGGCCAGCAGCGGGATCGGGGAGCGGTAGCGCGACAGGCGGCGGACCGTGTCGCCCGACTGGGTGAAGGCGACCAGGAAGCGGGCGCCGAGGAAGTCGCCCATCTCTGCCGCCGCCCGGGCGACCGCGCCGCCTTGTGTGCGGGGCTTGTTGCGTTCGGTCAGGGGCGGGAGGCCCTTGGCGAGGATGTCCTCCTCGGCGGCCTCCACGATCTTCGCCATCGTCCGGACCGTCTCGATGGGGTACTTGCCGACGCTGGTCTCGCCGGACAGCATCACGGCGTCCGTGCCGTCGATGACGGCGTTGGCGACGTCCGACGCCTCCGCGCGCGTGGGGCGGGAGTTGTCGATCATCGAGTCGAGCATCTGGGTGGCGACGATGACCGGCTTGGCGTTCCGCTTGGCCAGCTTGACCGCGCGCTTCTGGACGATCGGGACCTGTTCGAGCGGCATCTCCACGCCGAGGTCGCCGCGCGCGACCATGATGCCGTCGAAGGCGGCGACGATGTCGTCGATGGCCTCGACGGCCTGGGGCTTCTCGACCTTGGCGATGACGGGGAGGCGACGGCCCTCCTCGTCCATGATGCGATGGACGTCCTCGATGTCCCGGCCACTCCTCACGAACGAGAGCGCGATGACGTCACACCCCGTGCGCAGGGCCCAGCGCAGGTCCTCCTCGTCCTTCTCGGAGAGGGCGGGGACGGACACGGCCACCCCGGGCAGGTTCAGGCCCTTGTGGTCGGACACCATGCCGCCTTCCACGACCGTGGTGTGGACGCGGGGGCCGTCGACCGAGCTGACTTCGAGGCAGACCTTGCCGTCGTCGACGAGGATGCGTTCGCCGGGGGTGACGTCGGCGGCGAGTCCGGAGTAGGTGGTGCCGCAGGTGTGACGGTCGCCTTCGGCGCCCTCCTCGACCGTGATGGTGAAGGTGTCGCCGCGTTCAAGGAGTACGGGGCCTTCGGTGAAGTGGCCGAGTCGGATCTTCGGGCCCTGAAGGTCGGCGAGGATGCCGACGCTGCGGCCGGTCTCGTCGGCGGCCTTGCGGACGCGCTGGTAACGCTCCTCGTGCTCGCCGTGGGTGCCGTGGCTGAGGTTGAGGCGGGCAACGTCCATTCCGGCTTCGACCAGGGCTTTGATCTGGTCGTACGAGTCGGTGGCGGGGCCCAGGGTACAGACGATCTTTGCTCGGCGCATGATTCGAGCCTAGGCCTTACCGATGGGTAGAGAATTGGCCGTGCATGACCACTCAACAACCTTTGAGTGAAGGGGTGTTGACAAGTATTGAATTGTGCACGGCCGCGCTCCGATGAGCATTTCTACGGCACCCCGGCCGCCTTTCTAGAGCTGCGGCGGGGCCATGGTGAACCGGGCGTTGACCGCCGCGTAGACGTTCTGCCGCTGGGGTTCCAGGTCGAGGGCCGCTGCCGCGGTGTCCTCCGCGGCGGCGCCGTAGGCCATGGAGCGCATGCGGCCGGGGGCCGGGGGGTAGGGCTGGGCGTTCTCGGCGCCGATGTCGGCCAGTTCCACGAGCGCGGCGAGTGAGGTGCCGAGTGCTTCCGCGTACTCACGCGCCCGTTGGACCGCTTCCTTCACCGCCTGCTGTCGGGCTCGGCGGTGGGCGGGTGAGTCGGGACGCAGGGCCCACCATGGGCCGTCCACCCTCGTCAGCTCCAAGTCGGCCAGCCGGGTGGTGAGTTCGCCGAGGGCGGTGAAGTCGGTCAGTTCGGCGGTGATGTGGACGCGTCCGTGGTAGGCGTGGATGCGTTCGCCGCGGCCCTTGTCCTTGAGTTCGGGGCTGATGGAGAAGGCGCCGGTTTCGAGGCGCTCGACCGCCTCTCCGTAGGTCTTGATGAGGTCCAGCGCGGTGGCGTTGCGGCGGGTGAGGTCGTCGAGGGCGGCGCGGCGGTCCTTGCCGCGGGCGGCGACGGTGATGCCGATGCGGGCGATTTCGGGGTCGACTTCGAGGCGGGCCTCGCCGCGGACGGCGATGCGGGGGGAGTCGGGGGTGCCGTAGGGGACGGCGGGGCGTGGGTCGTCCGTGCCAGGGGTGGTCATACGCCCCACTCTGGCATGTCTTGGCTGGTTACAGGCCCAGGATGCGCAGGTTGGGTCACCAGATCGAAACCTGCCGGACCTGTTGCCGCTTGCCATGCTCGGGTCAGAATCTACGCGCGTCGTTGACCGTTCCCCGAGGAGATCTAGACATGCCCTTGAACCGCCGGAAGTTCCTGAAGAAGTCCGCCGTGACCGGAGCGGGGGTGGCGATCGCGAGCGCGGTGGCGGCTCCGGCGGCGCAGGCCGCGGAGCCGACGGCGGCGAAGAAGCCGGCGAAGCGGTACTCGCTGACCGTCATGGGCACGACCGACCTGCACGGGCACGTCTTCAACTGGGAAGTGCGGCGCTGGACGACACGCAGAAGTTCGTGTTCGCGGTGAACAACTACCGTGCCAACGGCGGCGGCGCGTTCCCGCACGTGGCCTCCGCGACCGAGCTGTGGTCGGAGTCGACGGAGATCCGCACGCGGATCGCGGAGTGGGTGACCGCGAAGGGCGTGCTGGACCCGAAGGACTTCGCGTCGGTGGACTGGAAGCTGACGAGGAACGGCACGCCGGTCTTCTAGCGGTCTCCTACAGTTCCAGCAGGGTTACGTCGACGGCGTCGGCGATGGCTTTCGCGCCGGCGTCGTTGACGTGGAGGCCGTCGCCCGCGTTGAACTCGGCGCGGATCCGGTCCGGTCGGTCGGGGTCCGCGACGGCGGCGGCGAGGTCGACGAGCGCGTCGAAGGGGTGGTCGCCGGCCAGGAGGCGGGCGTTGACCTCGTGGCGTACGGCCTGGCCGGTCTCGGTGTCGTAGCCGTCGTGGACGGTGCCGCGGTAGGGGCCGATGGTGGAGCCGACGACGGTGAGTCCGGCGGCGTGCAGGCGGTCGGCCAGTGCGGTCAGGCCGGCGATGAACTCGGCGGCGGTGGGGCCCTCGGCGGGCTCCGGGTGGGCGATGTGGCCGGGCAGCCCGAGGTCGTTGAGGCCGATGTGGACGATGACGTGGCTGACGCCGGGGACGTCGAGGACGTCGCGGTCGATGCGCGACAGGAGGTGGTCGCCGATCTCGTCGGTGAGCAGGCGGTTGCCGGAGATGCCCTGGTTGACGATCCAGCCGCGGGCCAGACGACGGCCGAGCTGGGAGGGGAAGCTGTTGTCGGCGCCGGGGGTGGTGGCCGCGCCCTCGATCCAGGAGTCGCCGAAGGCGACGGCGATGCGGGTGCCCTCGGGGGCGAGGACGTCGACGCCGGTGAGGAAGTGGCCGCAGGGCAACTCCTCCGCGTCTTCCAGGAGTTCGGCGGAGAGCTGGTCACCGGGGACGGCGTGTCCGATGTCGTACGGGACCGCGCTGTAGGTGGCGAGGCCCGTGTCGCCCGGCAGATAGAGGCTGACCGTGAGTTCCTCGCCGGCGCTCACGGGCAGTTCGACCGGGTCGCTGACGATCTCCTCGCCGACGGGGACGGTGACCGTCTCGGCGCCGGTGAAGCGCAGGGGTGTGTCGCTGGTGGGGTCGATGCGGCTGCCGCGGGTGCGCACGGCGAGGTGGGCGCCGCCGATGAGAAGTGGTTCCTTGCCGTAGCGGTTGCTGAGCCGTATGCGGAGGGCTTCGCCGCCTCCGGCCAGTCGCAGGGACTGGCGGACGGTCTGGTCGTGGAACGCGCGGGGTTCGAAGAGGCGGAAGGCCTCGTGGGGGTTGATGACGGCGGAGCGGTGGGCGGCGATCCAGGTCGTGGTCATGGCATGCCCCAACACCACCGCTGCCGGAGTTCTTCCTCCCCTTCGTGTTCTCCTACCTCCCTTCGACCAGCGGGGTGAGGACCTGTGCCTGGCGGGCCTGCGGGATCTGCGGCTGCTGCTGGTCGAGTCCGAAGCTGGTGAAGGCGGTCCGGGTGGGCAGCGGATACGTCTCCTTCCCCGTCAGGGTGTTGAGGATGGTGGCGCTGCGCCAGGCGGCGAGGCCGAGGTCGGGGGTGCCGACGCCATGGGTATGGCGTTCGGCGTTCTGGACGTAGATCGAGCCGGTGACGGACGGATCGCAGACGAGCCTGAACTGCTCGTCCACACGCGGGCGTTCGCGGCTGTCGCGGCGGAGGTAGGGGTCGAGGCCGGCGAGGATGCGGTCGAGGGGGCGTTCGCGGTAGCCGGTGGCGAGGACGACGGCGTCGGTGGTGAGGCGGGAGCGGGTGTTCTCCTGGACGTGTTCCAGGTGGAGTTCCACCTTGGTCGTCGCGATTCTGCCCGCCGTGCGGACGCGGACGCCGGGCGTGAGGACGGCGTCCGGCCAGCCGCCGTGCAGGGTACGGCGGTAGAGCTCGTCGTGGATGGCGGCGATGGTGTCAGCGTCGATGCCCTTGTGGAGCTGCCACTGGGTGGTGACGAGGCGGTCGCGGACGCCTTCGGGCAGGGCGTGGAAGTAGCGGGTGTAGTCGGGGGTGAAGTGTTCGAGGCCGAGCTTGGAGTACTCCATGGGGGCGAAGGCCTCGGTGCGGCCGAGCCAGTGGAGTCGCTCGCGGCCGGCGGGGCGGGTGCGCAGCAGGTCGAGGAAGATCTCGGCGCCTGACTGGCCCGAGCCGACGACGGTGACGTGGTCGGCGGCGAGGATCGTGTGGCGGTGGGCGGCGTAGTCGGCGGCGTGGACGACGGGGACGGTGGGCGCCTCGACGAGCGGCTTGAGGGGTTCGGGGACGTAGGGCTCGGTGCCGACGCCGAGGACGATGTTCCTCGTGTACGTCCGCCCGAGGGCCTCTGCCTCTCCGTCGCTGTCGAGCTGGGTGAAGTCGACCTCGAAGACGTCCTGTTCGGGGTTCCAGCGGACGGCGTCGACCTGATGGCCGAAGTACAGGCCCGGGAGGTGGTCGGTGACCCAGCGGCAGTAGGCGTCGTACTCGGCGCGCTCGATGTGGAAGCGCTCGGCGAAGTAGAAGGGGAAGAGCCGGTCGCGGGCCTTGAGGTGGTTGAGGAAGGTCCAGGGGCTGGTGGGGTCGGCGAGGGTCACCAAGTCGGCCAGGTAAGGGACTTGGATGCGGGCGCCCTTGATGAGCAGGCCGGGGTGCCAGTCGAAGGCGGGGCGCTGCTCGTAGAAGGCGGTGTCGAGTTCGGCGAGGGGGTGGGCGAGGGCCGCGAGGGAGAGGTTGAAGGGGCCGATGCCGATGCCGACCAGGTCGCGGGGCGTGTCGGGCTCGTGCTGCGGGGGGTTGGGGGTGGTGCTCATGAGGGGGTGTTTCCTTTCGCGAGTCGATCCGCGAGGTGCTCGACGGCCTTGAGGAGTGGGGTCAGGTCGTCGGGCCGGGTGTGGGGGTTGAGCAGGGTGGCCTTGAGCCAGAGGCGGCCGTCGAGGCGGGCCCGGCCGAGGACGGCACGGCCCTGGTGCAGGAGATGGCGGCGTACGGCTGCGACGGCGTCGTCGGTGGCGTGTGTGGGGCGGAACAGGACCGTGCTGATGACGGGCGGGTCATAGAGCTCGAAGCCGGGGCTGCCCTGTACGAGGTCCGCGAACTCCCGTGCCCGGTCGCAGACCTGGTCGACGAGTGCGGCGAGTCCGGTGCGGCCGAGGGTCTTGAGGGTGACGGCGATCTTGAGGACGTCGGGTCGGCGGGTGGTGCGCAGGGAGCGGCCGAGGAGGTCGGGGAGGCCGGCTTCGGTGTCGTCGTCGGCGTTGAGGTAGTCCGCGCGGTACTGCAACGCGGTGAGATCGCGGGGGTCACGGACGGCGAGGAGTCCGGCGGCGACGGGCTGCCAGCCGAGTTTGTGCAGGTCGAGCGTGACGGTGTCTGCGGCGCTCAGACCGGTGAGCTTGCCGCGGTGCCGGTCGCTGAAGAGGAGGCCTCCGCCGTAGGCGGCGTCGATGTGGAGGCGGGCGCCGCGGGTCTGGCAGACGGCGGCGATCTCGGGGAGCGGGTCGATGAGTCCGGCGTCGGTGGTGCCGGCGGTGGCGGCGACGAGATGGGGGCCCGGGAGGGTGGTGAGGGCTTCGTCGAGGGCGGCTGGATCGAGGGTGCCCGCGGGTGCGGGGACGATCACGGGGTCGGGCAGGCCGAGGAGCCAGGCGGCGCGAGGGAGCGAGTGGTGGGCATGGGCGCCGCACACGAGACGGACTCCGGAGCCGAAGGTCTCGCGGGCCAGGAGGAGGGCCAGTTGGTTTGATTCGGTGCCGCCGGTCGTTACCAAGGCGTCTGGTGCGTTGTGGGGTGCGGGTGCGTTGTAGACCTCGCTTGCAAGTGCCCGCGTCACCAGCTCCTCCAGCTCTGAGGCCGCCGGGGCCTGGTCCCACGAGTCCATCGACGGGTTGAGGGCGGACACGGCAAGGTCTGCTGCGGTGGCGACGGCCAGGGGTGGGCAGTGCAGGTGGGCGGCGCACAAGGGGTCGGCGGGATCGGCGGAACCTTCCGCCAACGCGCGTACGAGGTGCCGTAGAGCGTCCGGATCGCCCTCGTCCGGGAGTACGTCCCCCACCGCCTCCCGCACCCGTGTCGCGACCGCCTCCGGGCCGCCCGCCGGCAGGGGGCCTCCGCGCGCGTGTGTTCCGTCGGCCAGGGCGTCGAGGACGGTGGCGAGCAGCGGGCGCAGGGCGTGTGGGCCTTCGGGACCTGAAGCCAGCGGCGGCGTGCTCATCGTCGTCCTCCGGGGCGCGGAACAGAGGGAGTTCCAGCTTGTACGCGGTGGTGACGACGCGCCCGAAAAGTCCAACGATCGAAACCCGCAGGGGGGTGCGTCCGTGCGGGGGAAAACCTGTTGGGTGAGTGATCCCAGGTGTTCCCGCGCCCCGGGATCACTCCTGTGGCGTCATGCCTCCCGGACTCGCAAAGCCCGCCCCAGGTCGTCCAGTTGGTCGACCAGCTTGCGGCGCAGGGACGGGATCGGGTCGGCGTCGGCCAGGCAGGTCTCGCCCAGGCGGAGTGTCTCCGCGTCGACGGCGTGGACCGGGAAGGCCCAGCGGCCGGCGGCTTCGGCGATGGCGGGGCCGCGGCGGGCGGCGACGGCGACCGCGTCCTCGTAGTAGCGCGGCACGTACTCGCGGACGAGGTCGGCCTGTTCGGGCTGCCAGAAGCCCTGGGCGGTGGCGGTGAAGAGGTAGTTGGACAGATCGGTGAGGTCGTCGGTGGCGAACATCGCATCCCAGGCCCTGGACTTGGCCTCGGCGTCCGGCAGGGCGGCACGGCAGCGGGCGGCGCCCTCCTGGCCGGTGGCCGAGAGGTCGCGGTCGAGTTCGGCGGCGATCGCGGCCTCATCGGTGGCGCCCAGGACGGCGAGCCGGGCGAGGACGCGCCAGCGCAGCTCGGGGTCGAGCTCGGGGCCGCCGGGGACGGTGCCGTCGGCGAGCCAGGCGGCGATGGTGTCGGGCTGTGAGGCGACGTCGATGAAGTGGCGTACGGCGATCAGGCGCAGGCCGGGGTTGTCGCCGTCCTCGGTGCGGCGGATGAGGTCGCGGCTGAGGGAGGAGAGCGTGGCGAGGGCCGCCGGACGGTCGTCGGGGGTGACGTAGCGGTCGGCGATCTGGGCGGCGGCGAAGGCGAGGACGCCCTGGACGAGCGCGAGGTCGGTCTCGTGCGGGAGGTGGGCGCGAGCGGCCTCCAGGTAGGCGGCGGGGGCCAGTTCGCCGTCGCGGACGGCGTCGCGCAGGGCGTTCCAGACGACCGCGCGGGTGAGCGGGTCGGGCAGGCCGGAGAGGCTGCTGCGGACGGCTTCGAAGGAGTCGGTGTCGAAGCGGATCTTGGCGTAGGTGAGGTCGCCGTCGTTGAGGAGGAGCAGGGCGGGGCGCTTGCCGAGGGGCTGGGGAGTGGTCTGCGGGACGTCGAGGTCGAGGCGTTCGCGCAGGGTGAGGTGGCGGCCCTCGCCGGCGATGTCCTGGTCGTAGAGGCCGACGGCGATGTGGTGGGGGCGGCTGCCGGTGTGCTGGACGGTGAGGGTGCAGGTGCCGCCGTCCTCGCCGGGGGAGACGACGGGCCTGAGCGTGTCGACGCCGGTGGTGCGCAGCCAGGCGTCGGCCCAGGCGTGGACGTCGCGTTCGGTGGCGGAGGCGAGGGAGTCGATGAAGTCGGCGAGGGTGGCGTTGGCGAACCGGTGGCGGGCGAAGTGGGTGTTGATGCCGGCCAGGAAGTCCTTCTCGCCGAGCCAGGCGACCAGTTGGCGCAGGGCGGAGGCACCCTTGGCGTAGGAGATGCCGTCGAAGTTGAGGAGGGCGGAGGCGGTGTCGTCGACGTTCTCCGGGGCGACGGGGTGGGTGGAGGGGCGCTGGTCGGCGTCGTAGCCCCAGGCCTTGCGGACGACGCCGAAGTCGGTCCAGGTGTCGGTGAAGCGGGTGGCCTCGGTGAGGGTCTGGTAGCCCATGTACTCGGCGAAGGACTCGTTCAGCCAGATGTCGTCCCACCAGCGCAGGGTGACGAGGTCGCCGAACCACATGTGGGCCATCTCATGGGCGATGACCATGGCGCGGGTCTGGCGCTCGGTGTCGGTGACGGCGGAGCGGTAGACGAACTCGTCGCGGAAGGTGACCAGACCCGGGTTCTCCATGGCGCCGGCGTTGAACTCGGGGACGAACGCCTGGTCGTAGGAGTCGAAGGGGTAGGGCTCCTCGAACTTCTCGTGGTAGCGGTCGTAGCACTGCCGGGTGATCTCGAAGAGCTCGTCGGCGTCCACGTCCAGGTACGGCGCGAGGGAGCGGCGGCAGTGGAGGCCGAAGGGCAGGCCGCGGTGTTCGGTGCGCACGGAGTGCCAGGGGCCGGCGGCGACGGCGACGAGGTAGGTGGAGATCAGCGGGGTGGGGGCGGCCTGCCAGCGGCCGTCGCCGAGGTACTCGGTGATGCCGTTGGCGAGGACGGTCCAGCGTTCGGGCGCCTTGACGGTGAGGTCGAAGACGGCCTTGAGGTCGGGCTGGTCGAAGGCGGCGAAGACGCGCTGGACGTCCTCCATGAACAGCTGGGTGTAGACGTAGGTCTCGCCGTCGGTGGGGTCGGTGAAGCGGTGCATGCCCTCGCCGGTGCGGGAGTAGCGCATGCACGCGTCGATGCGCAGCTCGTGCTCGCCGGCGGTGAGGTTCTTCAGGGGCAGGCGGTTGCCGTCGAGGGTCTCCGGGTCCAGGGGCTGTCCGTCGAGGGTGGCGGAGCGCAGCTCGGCCGGTTTGAGCTCGACGAAGGTGGAGGCGTCCGTGCCGGCGCTGAAGCGGATGACGGTGCGGGAGTCGAAGGTCTCGTCGCCGGCCGTCAGATCGAGGTCGATCGTGTAGCGGTGGACGTCGAGGAGCTTGGCACGGGTCTGCGCTTCGTCGCGCGTCAGTACGGACATGCGGGTAATGCTGCCCGATGCCACTGACAACGCACAGGGGCGGATCGGTACGCGCCCTATGTCCGGTCCCGCGCGGGGGTCGCGTTCTGTGCGGGGGTCGCGTTCTGTGCGTCGCGCTGCGAGGGGACGCGGGTGTCCGGGTGGGGCAGGGCCGGGCGTGCCGCGCGTGCCGCGGCCCCGTCCTTGACGAGGGCGCGCAGTTCGCGGATCTCCTGTTCGAGGGCGAGCCGGCGGCGGTGGGTGTCGTAGAGGTAGCGGACCTTGGTGCGCAGGGCCCAGGGGTCGATGGGCTTCATGACCAGGTCCGCGACCCCCAGTCCGAAGGCGGTGGAGGTCAGTTCGTGGTCCGCGCCGAAGCCGGTGAGCAGGATGACCGGTATGTGCTGGGTCTGTTCCACGCGCCGCATGTAGCGCACCACGTCGAGGCCGCTGACGCCGGGCATACGGACGTCGAGCAGGAGGAGGCCGACCTGCCCTCGGAGCACCTGCTTGAGCGCCTCGTCACCGCTGGTGGCGCGGCCCAGCAGGTAGCCCAGCGGGGACAGGGCGCTCTCCAGCGCGTACAGCGTGTCCTCGTGGTCGTCGACGATGAGGATCTTGGCATCCGGCATGGCCCGACGTCCCTCCCGCGTGGGACAACCAGCTTATGACCGAACCGCTGACGCGGTGTGTGCGTCAGCTGACAAGGAGTGCACAGGGCAGCATGCCGCGCGCGGGACCGCGTGTCACTCCCTCTGCCGCATTCACCGAGGTCAATTCGCCGTTTTTGCGGAGCCGTTCACGGCGTCCTCGGCGATGCGCTCATGGTGGCGGATGACCTCGGCGATGATGAAATTCAGGAACTTCTCAGCGAACGCCGGGTCGAGCCTGGCGCTTTCGGCGAGCGCGCGCAGCCGCTCGATCTGGCGGGCCTCGCGGGCCGGGTCGGCGGGCGGCAGCTGGTGTCGGGCCTTGAGGTGGCCGACCTGCTGGGTGGCCTTGAAGCGTTCGGCGAGCATGTGGATGACGGCCGCGTCGATGTTGTCGATGCTGTCGCGCAGCCGGGCGAGTTCGGCGCGGACCTCCGGGTCGACGCCGCCGGTCGCGTTGTTGCTGGTGGTCATGGGCGCCCAGCCTACGTGGCGGTCAAAGGTTCGATCATGGGTGGATCGTCCGGATCGGGTACCTGGTTGCTCCAGCCGCCGGGGACGGTGCGGCCCTGCTGGGCACGGAAGCGGACCGGAGGGGTGCCTACGCGGCGGGTGAACAGGCGGGAGAAGTAGGCCGGATCGTCGTAGCCGACGCGGCGGGCGACGGCGGCGACGGGCAGTTCGGTGGCGGCCAACAGCTCCTTGGCGCGGCCCAGGCGGATGCCGAGCAGATAGTCCTTGGGACTGCATCCGGCGCCGCGCCGGACGGCCGTGCGCAGTTCGGCGGGCGTCATCCCGTGCCGGGCGGCGTGGTCGGCGACGGTCAGCGGCAGGCAGGCGTCGCGTGCCAGGGCCTTGAGGACCGGGTCGCCGTCGGGGGCGAGGTCGGCGCGGGCGCGGCGCAGGGCGACGAGGAGCTCGTGGACGGCGGCGCCGGTCTCGACCTCCAGGAGGGGGTTGCCGCGGCGGGCGGCCCGCGCGATACGGCCGATGACGCCGCGCGGCCCGGCGGCGTCCGAGAGCGGCACCACGGGCCGGTCCGGCTCTATGTAGCCGAGTTCGGTGTACGTGGCGGCGGCGGGCCCGGTGAAGTCGACGAACCCCTCGTCCCAGCCGCCGTCGGGGTCGGGCGCGTAGTGGTGCGGCACTCCGGGGGTGAGCCAGAGCAGTGCGGGTGCGGTGACGGTCGTACGGCGTCCGTCGGGGCTCTCGTACCAGCCGCCGCCCGCGCTGACGACGACGGCGACATGGTGGTCGAGGGTGCGGGGGCCGACGGTGGGCAGCGCGCCGTACTGCAGCCCGACGCCGAGACAGACCAGGCCGAGCCGGTGGTGGGCCGGGCCGGGCGAGAAGAACCGCATCCAGGTGTGGTACATCCGCGCGCCCCTTCCGTCGGTGTCGCGGCCCGTTGTTTCGGTCCAAGTAGCGGTGATCTTTGTCCATGGACGTGATCGCCGCCAAGAGGTGAGGCTGGGGGTCATGACCGAGTTCAAGGTGGGGGAGACGGATTTCCTGCTGGACGGGCGGCCGGTGCGGCTGCTGTCCGGTGCGCTGCACTACTTCCGGGTGCACGAGGAGCACTGGAGTCACCGGCTGGCGATGCTGCGGGCGATGGGCCTCAACTGCGTGGAGACGTACGTGCCGTGGAACCTCCACGAGCCGGGGCCGGGCACCTACGACGACGTGGAGGCCCTCGGCCGCTTCCTGGACGCGGCCCACGAGGCGGGTCTGCCGGCGATCGTGCGGCCGGGGCCGTACATCTGCGCCGAGTGGGAGAACGGCGGGCTGCCGCACTGGCTGACCGCCGAGCTGGGCCCACGCGCGCGTACGCGGGACGAGCGGTTCCTGGAGCACCTGGAGCGCTGGTTCGGTGCCCTGCTGCCCCAGGTCGTGGACCGGCAGATCGACCGCGGCGGCCCGGTGATCATGGTGCAGGCCGAGAACGAGTACGGCAGCTACGGCTCGGACACCGTGTACCTGGGCCGGCTCGTCGAGCTGCTGCGCGAGCAGGGTGTCACCGTCCCGCTGGTCACCTCGGACGGCCCCGAGGAGCACATGCTGACGGGCGGCTCGATCCCCGGTGTCCTCGCCACGGTGAACTTCGGCTCCCACGCGCGCGAGGCGTTCGAGATCCTGCGCCGGTACCGCCCCCGGGGGCCGTTGATGTGCATGGAGTTCTGGTGCGGCTGGTTCGACCACTGGGGCGGCGAGCACATCACCCGGGATGCCGAGGACGCCACGGCCGCACTGCGCGAGATCCTGGAGTGCGGTGCCTCCGTCAACCTCTACATGGCGCACGGCGGCACCAACTTCGCCGGCTGGGCGGGCGCCAACCGGGGCGGCGGCGCCCTGCACGACGGCCCGCTGGAGCCGGACACCACCTCGTACGACTACGACGCCCCGATCGACGAGTTCGGAAACCCGACCGCCAAGTTCTGGCGCTTCCGGGAGGTGCTCGCCGAGTACGCGCGGGGGCCGCTGCCCGAACCGCCGCCCGCTCCCCCGCGGTTGGGCACGGAGGCCGAGGTGCGGCTGACCGGCAGGGCGCCCCTGGCCGCCGTACTGGAGACGCTCGGGGGCCCGGAGACGTCGGCACCCGTCCCGCCGACCTTCGAGGAACTGGACGTGGACCGGGGCCTCGTACGGTACGAGGTGACAGTCCCCGGCCCCCGGCAGCCGTACCCCCTCATCGCGCGGGGGCTGCGGGACCTGGCGGTCGTGTACGTCGACGGGGAGCGGGCCGGTGTGCTCGCCGAGGGCGACGAGCAGCTCAAGGAGCCCGTCGCCGGGCACGCGCGCGTGGAGCTGTGGGTGGAGTCCCTGGGACGGGTCAACTACGGGCCGCGCAGCGGCGAACCGAAGGGCATCACCGGGGGGCTGCTGCACGAACGGCAGTATCTGCACGAGGTACGCGCGCGTGGGCTGCGTCTGGACGCGCTGGACGACATCGGGGACGTCGCCTTGGAGCCGCTCGTGGTGGACGGCGCCCCGGGGCTGTACCGGGGCACCGTCACGGTGCGCGGCGCCGGGGACGCGCGGCTCGAACTGCCGGGCTGGACCCGGGGGTTCGTCTGGGTGAACGGGTTCAACCTGGGTCGCTACTGGTCGGCGGGCCCGCAGCGGTCGCTGTGTGTGCCCGGTCCGGTGCTGCGTGAGGGCGAGAACGACGTGTGGCTGCTGGAGCTGGAGGAGTCGGCCCCGGCAGGCACGGACGGCATCCTCCTGCGCACCCCCTAGAGCTTGTCGGCCGCCCGGGCGATGGCGCTCGCGAAGGTGCTGACCTGCGTGTAGATGCCGGGCGCGCCCGGGCGGGCGCAGCCGTCGCCCCAGCTGGTGATGCCGACCTCGACCCAGCGGCCGGCGTCGTCCTTGCGGAACATGGGGCCGCCGGAGTCGCCCGAGCAGGTGTCGACGCCGCCCTGGGGGTAGCCGGCGCAGATGTCGTCCTTGGCCAACAACCGGTCGCCGTAGTGCCGCTTGCAGGTGCTGTCGGAGACGTAGGGGACGGTCGCCTTGAGGAGCTTGTTCGAGCCGCTCCCGCCATGCTCCTTGGTGGTGCCCCAGCCGATGATGGTGAACCTCCCCCGGTCGTAGCGCGTGGTCGTGGCGATCTTCAGGGTGGGCAGGTCGATCGGCCGGGCGAGCTTGATCAGCGCCCAGTCCTTGCCCTTGGTCTCGCCCTGGAAGCCGGGGGCCCGCACGACCTCGGTCGACTTCACCTTGATCGCGGAGGCGGAGCGGAGGTCGACGACCCCGGCGGTGATGGTGATCTTGGTGTTGGGGCCGGAGGCGCTGTGCACACAGTGGGCCGCGGTCAGGACGACGTCCTTCTTGTAGAGCGCCCCGCCGCAGCCCATCGAGAGATGGACCATGAACGGGAACTCGCTCTGCCCGGCAGGCGTTCCCCCTACGACGGGAGAGGCGACGGGAGAGACTGCGGCGGCCAGGGCGAGGGCGACGGCGGCGATACGGATCAACGTGTGTCCTTGGGTGGAAGGTTGAGCGCCCCACAGCATGAAGATCAGGAAGAAGACATGACAAGGAGGGATCTCACGCCGGGACCGAGCAACCCGACCAGGGAAATTCCGCTCGCCTCCCCGTAGAGTGGAGTCGGGTTCACGGCGTCTTGGGGGTTCGGGCGTGGCGAACGGCGGACCGGTCG
The DNA here is from genome assembly GCF_053596855.1 of Streptomyces sp. NPDC001617. Taxonomy (NCBI): domain Bacteria; kingdom Bacillati; phylum Actinomycetota; class Actinomycetes; order Kitasatosporales; family Streptomycetaceae; genus Streptomyces; species Streptomyces sp. NPDC001617. The sequence goes on along the minus strand of NZ_JBSFHA010000075.1, from coordinate 17,768 downwards.
AGCACGGCTACCCACACCTGGAGACGGTGCGGGCCGCCATCACCGCGCTCTGGAAGCGGCTGTCCTACGACACCGTCCAGACCTTCTCCACCAGCGTGCTCCCGGCCGACGTGGCCTTCTGCGACACCGACGATCTCTACCTCGGAGCCCAACGTGTGGCCCGCGAACTGGTCCGCCACTACCGCCTCCCCGACGCCCGCCTGATCGTCGGCTTCCGCGAGATGACACACGCGGCGAACATCGAACTCGCCGCGGGCCCCGAGTACTTCGTCGAACTCAACGACCGCTTCCGCACCCACCGCCGGGACATCGGGGCCGCCCTGGCCCACGAGATCATGCACGTGTACCTGCACCGCATGGACCTGTCCTTCCCCGGCACCCGCGACAACGAGATCCTCACGGACACGGCGACGACGTATCTGGGCGCGGGCTGGCTCCTCCTGGACGCCTACCGCGAGGACTCCGCCTCCTCCCAGAAACTCGGCTACCTCACCCCCGAGGAGTTCGGCTACGTCCTGGCGAAACGCGCCCTGGTCTTCGACGAGGACCCGTCCATCTGGTTCACCAGCCCCCAGGCCTACGAGGCCTACACCCGGGGCATGACCATGGCCCGCCGCGACGAACAACAGCCCCCGCTCACGGCAGCAGGGTGGGCAGGGCGCCGGCGCTATGCCCGTGACCGCCGCCACGCCCAGGACCACCCCGCCCCGTCCCACCCGGAGGTCCCCTACGCCTTCACCCCGGACGGCCACGGCCCCCTCAGGGTCTCGTTCCCGTGCCCGACCTGCCATCAGCGGATCAGGGTGCCGGTGAAGGGGCGGGTACGGGCACGGTGCGGCCTGTGCCGGACGGTGCTGGAGTGCGACACATAGACATTCGGTGGCCGTGGTGCTGGGGGCTCCCCCCAGACCGGCTGGGCACTCAGGCCCCGTACACCGCCCCCTGCACTTCGGCCTCAGCCAGCAGCTTCAGCGCCGTCTCCCCCGCCTCGGCCGGACTCCAGCGCGCCCCCCTGTCGGCGCTCGGCCCCGGTCGCCAGCCCTCCATGACGGTGATCCGGCCGCCCTCCGCCTCGAACACCCGGCCCGTCACACCCGCGCTCGCCGCGGAGCCGAGCCAGACGACGAGCGGGGACACGTTCTCGGGCGCCATCGCGTCGAAACCGTCCGCCGGGGCGGCCATCGTCTCGGCGAACGTCCGCTCGGTCATCCGGGTCCGGGCCGCGGGCGCGATCGCGTTGACCTGGACGCCATAGCGGGCGAGTTCGGCCGCGGCGACCAGCGTCAGCCCGACGATGCCGGCCTTCGCCGCGCTGTAGTTCCCCTGCCCGAGCGACCCCAGCAGGCCCGCCCCGCTGCTGGTGTTGACGATCCGCGCCACCGGTGTCCGCCCCGCCTTGGCCTCCGCCCGCCAGTGCGCGGCGGCGTGCTTCAGCGGCAGGAAGTGTCCCTTGAGGTGGACCCGCATGACCGCGTCCCAGTCGTCCTCGCCGAGGTTGACCAGCATCCGGTCGCGCAGAAACCCGGCGTTGTTGACCAGGGTGTCGAGGCGGCCGTACGTCTCCAGGGCGGTCGCGACGAGGGAGGCCGCCCCCTCGGTGGTCGCGATGTCGCCTCCATGGGCGACCGCCTCGCCGCCCGCCGCGCGGATCTCGTCCACGACGGCCTGTGCCGGGCTGTCGGCCCCCGGCTCCCCGGCCGGCCCGACACCCAGGTCGTTCACGACGACCCGCGCCCCCTCCGCCGCGAACGCGCGCGCGTGCGCCCGTCCGAGCCCCCGTCCCGCCCCGCTGACGACGACGACCCGGCCGTGGCAGATTCCGCTCATCTCACGTCTCCTTGTTGGCAGTTGCGGCATCCAGAAAGGCCGGCCGCTCCCCGCCCCCGTGCACGAGCAGGCTCGCCCCGGTGATGTAGGCGGCGGCATCGGAGGCGAGGAAGACGGCGGCCGCGCCCACATCGGCGGGGGTCGCCAGCCGGCCGAGCGGCACGGTCCGGGAGACCGCCTCGACGCCCTCCTCGCCCCCGTAGTGCAGATGGGCCAGTTCGGTGCGCACCATGCCGACGACCAGGGTGTTGACCCGCACCTCCGGCGCCCACTCCACGGCCATCGAACGGGCCAGGTGCTCCAGCCCCGCCTTCGCCGCCCCGTACGCCGCCGAGCCGGGCGAGGGCCGGCTGCCGCTGACGCTGCCGATCATGACGACCGAGCCGCCGGTCAGTCGAAGCTGTTCGTACGCGGCCACGGAGGCCGTCAGCGGCGCGATGAGGTTGAGCTCGACGACCCGTGCGTGCCGCTCGGCATCCGCGTCCGCGAGCCGACGGTAGGGGGCGCCGCCCGCGTTGTTGACGAGCACGTCGAGCCGGGGCAGGGCACTGAAGAAGGCACGCACGGCGTCGGGGTCCCGCAGGTCGAGGGAGCTGAACTCGACGCCCTCGACCGGAACTTCGGGCGGCCGACGAGCACAGACGACGACATCGGCCCCGGCCTCGGCGAACGCCTGGGCGATACCCGCCCCGACGCCCCGCGTGCCGCCGGTGACGACCACGACCTTCCCGTTCAACTCCATTCGCCGCTACCCTCCACCTAACAAATGTTTGGTGGAAAGGTAGCTGATGCGCCCATGAGTGTCTCCACCTCCTCCCCGGAAAAGGGGATTTCCGTAGTCGCGGTCGACTTCCCACCGGTGAACGCCCTGCCGGTGAGCGGCTGGTACGCCCTGGCCGACGCCGTGCGCGCGGCCGGCCGCGACCCGCGGACGCGGTGCGTGGTGCTGACCGCCGAGGGGAGGGGGTTCAACGCGGGCGTGGACATCAAGGAGATACAGGCGCAGGGGACGAGCGCGCTTGTCGGCGCCAACCGGGGCTGTTTCGAGGCGTTCGCGGCGGTGTACGAGTGCGAGGTGCCGGTGGTGGCGGCGGTGCACGGCCACTGCCTGGGCGGCGGCATCGGGCTGGTCGGGAACGCCGATGTGATCGTGGCGAGCGAGGACGCCACCTTCGGGCTGCCCGAGCTGGACCGGGGCGCCCTGGGCGCGGCCACCCACCTCGCCCGGCTGGTCCCGCAGCACCTGATGCGTGCCCTGTACTACACCTCGCGCACGGCGACCGCGGCCGAGCTGCATGCGCACGGTTCGGTGTGGCGCGTGGTGCCGCGCACCGAACTGCACGCCGCGGCACTGGAGTTGGCACGCGAGATAGCCGCCAAGGACGGGCAGCTGCTGCGGCTGGCCAAGGCCGCCATCAACGGCATCGATCCGGTCGACGTGCGCCGCAGCTACCGCTTCGAGCAGGGCTTCACGTACGAGGCGAGCACGGTCGGGGTGGCCGACCGGGTCCGCGACACGTTCGGCAGGGAGAGGGAGGGTGCACAGGAGTGAGCGACAAGACGATGAGCGCCGAGGAGGTCGTCTCCCGTCTGGAGAGCGGCATGACCCTCGGCATCGGCGGCTGGGGCTCGCGCCGTAAACCGATGGCCCTGGTGCGGGCGTTGCTGCGGTCCGATGTCACCGACCTCACGATCGTCTCGTACGGCGGCCCGGACATCGGCATGCTGGCGGCCGCCGGCCGGATCCGCAGGCTGGTGACCGCCTTCGTCACCCTCGACTCGATCCCGCTGGAACCGCACTACCGCGCGGCCCGCGAGCGCGGCGCCTTCGAGCTGATGGAGATCGACGAGGCGATGTTCATGTGGGGGCTGCACGCGGCGGCGAACCGGCTGCCGTTCCTGCCGGTGCGGGCCGGGATCGGTTCGGACGTGATGCGGGTCAACCCCGGCCTGCGGACGGTGACTTCACCGTACGAGGACGGGGAGACGTTCGTGGCGATGCCCGCCCTGCGGATGGACGCGGCCCTGGTGCACATGGGGCGCGCCGACCGGCTGGGCAACGGGCGGTGTCTCGGGCCCGACCCGTACTTCGACGACCTATTCTGCGAGGCGGCGGACGCGGCGTACATGTCGTGCGAACGGATCGTGGACACGGCCGAGCTGTCGAAGGAGGCCGCGCCCCAGTCGCTGCTGATCAAGCGGCACACCGTCACCGGCGTCGTGGAGGCTCCGAACGGCGCGCACTTCACGTCCTGTGCGCCGGACTACGGGAGGGACGAGGCGTTCCAGGGGAAATACGCGGCCACGCCCTGGCCCGAGTTCGCGGAGCGGTTCCTCGCCGGGGACGAGCAGGCCTATCAGTCCGCGGTCAGGGAGGACTCATGACGGGGCCCACCCGCGCCGAGTACTGCGTGATCGCCTGCGCCGAGGCCTGGCGCGACGCGGGCGAGATCCTGGCGAGCCCGATGGGGCTGATCCCCTCCGTGGGAGCCCGGCTGGCCCGCCTGACGTTCTCGCCGGACCTGCTGCTGACCGACGGCGAGGCCCTGCTGGTCCGCCCGGACGGCACCGTCGAGGGCTGGCTGCCGTACCGGCAGCATCTGGCCCTGGTCAGCGGCGGGCGACGGCACGTGATGATGGGAGCGAGCCAGATCGACCGGTTCGGCAACCAGAACATCTCGTGCATCGGCGACTGGGAGCGGCCGAAGCGGCAGTTGCTCGGGGTGCGGGGAGCGCCGGTCAACACCCTCAACAACCCGACCAGTTACTGGGTGCCGAAGCACTCCCGACGGGTCTTCGTGGAGAAGGTCGACATGGTGTGCGGGGTGGGGTACGACCATGCGGCCGCGCATCCGGACACGAGCCGCTTCCACCGCATCCCGCGTGTCGTCTCCGACCTGGGTGTCTTCGACTTCGCGACGCCGGACCACTCGATGCGGCTGGCCTCGCTGCATCCCGGGTCGACCGTCGAACAGGTCCGCGAGGCGACGGGGTTCGCGCTGACGGTCCCGGACGACGTGCCGTACACGCGTGAACCGACCTCGGAGGAGCTGAAGTTGATCCGCGAGGTGCTCGATCCGCGGAACACCCGCTCCAGGGAGGTCGGCTCCTGATGGACACCGCGCTCACCCGGCTGGTCGGGGTCCGGCATCCGATCGTGCAGACGGGCATGGGCTGGGTGGCGGGCCCGCGTCTGGTCGCGGCGACGGCGAACGCGGGAGCGCTGGGCATCCTGGCCTCCGCGACGATGACGACGGACCGGTTGCGTGAGGCGATACGGGAGGTCAGGTCCCGTACGGACGCGCCGTTCGGGGTCAATCTCCGTGCCGACGCGGTGGACGCCGCCGACCGGGTCCGCATCATGGTCGAGGAGGGTGTCCGGGTCGCGTCCTTCGCCCTCGCGCCCTCCCCCGAGCTGATCGCCGGGCTCAAGGAGGCGGGCGTCGTCGTCATTCCCTCCATCGGCGCCCGGCGGCATGCGGAGAAGGTCGCGGCGTGGGGGGCGGACGCCGTGATCGTGCAGGGCGGAGAGGGCGGCGGCCACACCGGCGAGGTGGCGACGACGGTGCTGTTGCCGCAGGTGGTGGACGCGGTCGGCATACCGGTCGTGGCGGCGGGCGGCTTCTTCGACGGGCGGGGGCTGGTGGCGGCGCTGGCCTACGGGGCGGCGGGGGTCGCGATGGGCACGCGGTTCCTGCTCACCTCCGACTCGACGGTGCCGGACGCGGTGAAGGCGCGGTACCTGACGGCGACGGTCAAGGACGTCACCGTCACCACGGCCGTGGACGGCCTGCCGCACCGCATGCTGCGTACGGAACTGGTGTCCGCCCTGCAGCACTCCGGCCGCGCGAAGACCCTGTTCCAGGCGGTCCGCCGGGCGGCCGGCTTCCGCAAGCTGTCCGGACTGACCTGGCCGCAGATGGTGCGTGACGGACTCGCCCTCAAGCACGGGAAGGAGCTGTCCTGGAGTCAGGTCCTGCTCGCCGCCAACACGCCGATGCTGCTCAAGTCGGCCATGGTGGACGGCCGTACGGACCTCGGGGTGATGGCGTCCGGGCAGGTCGCCGGGGTGATCGACGACCTGCCGTCGTGTGCGGAGCTGGTGGAGCGGATCATGAAGGAGGCGGAGGAGACCCTGAAGTCCCTGGAGTCGCTCAGAGCCGTTCGATGATCGTCACATTGGCCTGTCCCCCACCCTCACACATCGTCTGGAGTCCGAACCGGCCGCCGGTGCGCTCCAGTTCGTGGAGCAGGGTCGTCATCAGCTTGACGCCCGTCGCGCCCAGCGGATGCCCGAGGGCGATCGCGCCGCCGTTGGCATTGACCTTCTCCGGGTCGGCGCCGGTCTCCTTCAGCCAGGCCAGGACGACCGGTGCGAAGGCTTCGTTGATCTCGACGAGGTCGATGTCGTCGATGGTCAGGCCGGTCTTCTTGAGGGCGTGGGCGGTGGCCGGGATGGGGGCGGAGAGCATACGGATGGGGTCCTCGCCACGTACGGAGAGGTGGTGCACGCGCGCGCGTGGCGTGAGCCCGTGCTCGCGCACCGCCCGCTCCGAGGCCAGCAGCATCGCCGCCGCCCCGTCGGAGACCTGCGAGGAGCAGGCGGCGGTGATGGTGCCGCCGTCGAGGACCGGCTTCAGCCCCGCCATCTTCTCCAGCGAGGTGTCCCGACGCGGCCCCTCGTCGACGGCGACCTCCCCGTACGCCACGATCTCCCGCTCGAACCGGCCCTCGTCGATCGCCCGCAGGGCCCGCCGATGGGACCGCAGCGCGAACTCCTCCTGGTCCTCCCGGCTGATCCCCCACTTCGCCGCGATCATCTCGGCGCCCACGAACTGGTTGACGGGCCGGTCCCCGTACCGCGCCCGCCAGCCCTCGCTCCCCGCGAACGGCCCCTGGGTGAAGCCCAGCGGCTCGGCGGCCTGCCGGGTCGCGAAGGCGATCGGGATCTGCGACATGTTCTGGACGCCGCCCGCGACCACCAGGTCCTGTGTGCCGGACAGGACGCCCTGCGCCGCGAAGTGCACGGCCTGCTGCGAGGAACCGCACTGCCGGTCGACCGTCACGCCCGGCACCTCCTCGGGCAGCCCGGCCGCCAGCCAGCAGGTCCGCGCGATGTCCCCGGCCTGCGGTCCCACCGTGTCCAGGCAGCCGAAGACGACGTCCTCGACCGCGGCCGGGTCCACGCCCGAGCGCGCGACCAGCTCCTTCAGCACATGCGCGCCGAGGTCGGCCGGGTGGACCCCGCTCAGCCCGCCCCGGCGCCGCCCGACGGGCGTGCGGACCGCTTCGACTATGTAGGCCTCGGCCATGACAACTCCCCTGTGGGAACAATGAGTTATGTGCGCACGGCGATCCCGTCCAGCACCATCGACAGGTACTGCCGGGCGATCTCCTCAGGGCTGTGCTGTCCGCCGGGCCGGTACCAGGAGGCGGCCACCCACACGGTGTCGCGCACGAACCGGTAGGTGAGGCGGACGTCGAGGTCGGCGCGGAACACCCGGGCGGCGACCCCGCGCTCCAGCGTGGACAGCCACGCCTTCTCGAACCTGCGCTGCGACTCGGCGAGGAACGCGAACCGCTCCTGCGCCACCAGCTGCCTGCTCTCCTTCTGGTAGATCGCGACGGCGGCGCGGTGCCGGTCGATCTCCCGGAACGACTCCGTGACCAGGGCCTCCAGCGTCTCCCGCGGCCCCAGCTCGGCCTCCAGGACGGCGTCGTAGCCGCCCCAGAGCTCGTCGAGGAAGGTGCGCAGGATCTCCTCCAGCATCGATTCCTTGGAGTCGAAGTGGTAATAGAGGCTGCCCGCGAGCATGCCCGCATGGTCGGCGATCTTGCGTACGGTGGTGGCGTTGTAGCCCTGCTCGGCGAAGACCTCGGCGGCGGTCTCGAGGAGTTCGGCGCGCCGGGCGTGCGCGGCGGTCACCTGGGGCTTCTTCTTGGTCGGCACGGGTCCATTCTCGTCTGCTCCGGTCCTCAGGGGTGCTGGCTGCTGACGGAGACGACCTCTCCGGTCATGTACGAGGAGTAGCCGGACGCCAGGAACACGATCACGTTGGCCACCTCCCAGGGCTCCGCGTACCGCCCGAAGGCCTCGCGCGCGGTCAGTTCCTCCAGCAGTTCGGGTGTCGTCACCTTCACCAGGTGCGGGTGCATGGCGAGGCTCGGCGAGACGGCGTTCACCCGCACCCCGTACTCGGCGGCCTCCAGCGCCGCGCACCGGGTCAGCGCCATCACCCCGGCCTTGGCGGCGGCGTAGTGCGCCTGCCCGGCCTGGGCACGCCAGCCTACGACGGAGGCGTTGTTGACGATCACACCGCCGCGGCCCTGCTCGCGCAGGAGCCGCAACGCCGCACGGGTGCAGCGGAAAGTGCCGTTCAAGGTCACGTCCAGCACCCTCGACCACTGCTCGTCGGTCATGTCGACGAGGTCCGAGGTACCGCCCAGACCGGCGTTGTTGACGACGACGTCCATCCGCCCGTGCTCCCGTACGGCCGCGTCGAACAGCGCCCGCACCTGCGCCTCGTCGGTCACGTCGCACACCACCGCGCCGACCGACTCCGCGCCGAACTCCCCGGCCAGCTCGGCCTCGTACTCCTTCAGCCGCCGCCCGTGCGCGTCGCTGATCAGCACGCGGGCACCCTCCTCCAGGAAGCGCCGCGCGGTAGCGCCGCCGATGCCGGCGCCGGCCGCCGCGGTGATCACTGCGGTACGGCCTTTCAGCAGCCCGTGACCGGGAACCGGGGCCGGAGTCTCGACCGTTGTCATAGCACCACGCTAATCTACCAAACACTTGTTAGGGAAGGAGGGCGACGACCGTGGACCTGACCGCATCGCGCGCCGACGAGGCCTTCCGTGCCGAGGCCCGGGCCTGGCTCGCGGACCGTGTGCCGCGCGAGCCCCTGCCGTCCCTGGAGACCGAGGAGGGCTTCGCGGCCCACCGCGCCTGGGAGGCCGAGCTGGCCGCGGACCGCTGGTCGGTCGTCCACTGGCCGGTGGAGTACGGCGGCCGGGACTCCGGACTGCTGCGATGGCTGGCCTTCGAGGAGGAGTACTGGGCGGCGGGCGCGCCCGGCCGGGTCGGTCAGAACGGGATCAGCCTGCTCGCGCCGACCCTCTTCGACCACGGCACGGAGGAGCAGCGGGCGCGGGTGCTGCCGTCGATGGCGACCGGTGAGGTCGTCTGGGCGCAGGCCTGGTCGGAGCCGGAGGCGGGGTCCGACCTGGCGTCCCTGCGCTCCAGAGCCGTGCGCGCGGAGGGCGGTTGGCGCCTCAGCGGGCAGAAGACATGGTCGTCACGGGCCGCCTTCGCCGACCGCGCCTTCGGCCTCTTCCGCAGCGACCCTGACACCCCGAAACCCCACCAGGGCCTGACGTACCTGATGTTCGACCTGCACGCACCCGGCGTCACGGTCCGCCCGATCGGCCGGCTGGACGGCAAGCCGGCGTTCGCCGAGCTGTTCCTGGACGAGGTGTTCGTGCCGGACGAGGACGTGATCGGGGCGCCCGGCGAGGGCTGGCGGATCGCGATGTCGACGGCGGGCAACGAGCGGGGGCTGATGCTGCGCTCTCCCGGCCGCTTCCTCGCCTCGGCGGACAGGCTGCGCAGGCTCTGGGCGGACCAGGGAAGTCCGCAGCACGCACACGACCGGGTGGCCGACGCGCTGATAGGTGCCCGCGCCTACCAGCTGTTCACTTCCGCGGCCGCATCCCGCTTCCTGGAGGGCGAGTCCATCGGCCCGGAGTCCAGCCTGAACAAGGTGTTCTGGTCCGAGTACGACATCGCGCTGCACGAGACGGCCCTCGATCTGCTGGGCGAGGAGGGCGAGTTGGCCGACACCGCCTGGTCCGAGGGCTACGTCTTCTCCCTCGCCGGCCCGATCTACGCGGGCACGAACGAGATCCAGCGGGACATCATCGCCGAGCGCCTCCTCGGCCTGCCGAAGGGACGCCGCTGATGCGTTTCCTGCTCGATGCCGAACAGCGGGCGTTCGCGGGGTCCCTGGACTCGATGTTGACGGCGGCGGACACGCCGTCGGTGGTGCGGGACTGGAGCCGGGGTGAGCACACGAGCGGGCGGGCGCTGTGGTCCCGTATCGGCGACGCGGGGGTGTTCTCGCTGGCGGTCCCGGAGGAGTACGGCGGACTGGGTGCCCGGCCCGTCGAACTCGCCGTCGCCTTCGTGGAGTTGGGGCGGCATGCGGTGCCGGGGCCGCTGGTGGAGACGGTCGCGGCCGCCGCGCTGCTCGCCTCGCTGGACGACCCCGGCCCTGCCAAGCGCCTGTTGCCCGCGCTGGCCTCCGGCGAGTCGACGGCGACGCTGGCGACGGGTACGTACGCACTGGACGCGGACGTGGCGGACGTACGACTGACGCTGTCGCGGACACCCGCCGAACTGCGCCTCGCTCCCCCGCCCGACACCACCCTCGCTCCCCCACCGGACACACCCGACACCACCCTCGCTCCCGCGCCGGGAACCGCCCGCCCGACCTCCAGCCCCGCACCCAACACCCCCCGCTCCTCCCTCGACCCGGGCCGCCGCCTCTTCCCCGCCCCCCACGGCGGCGAACTCCTCGCCACCGGCGCCCAGGTCTCCTCGGCGGCCGCCCAGGCCCTCGTCCACGCCCGCCTGGCCGCCGCCGCCCAAGCCCTCGGCGTCGGTGAGGCGCTGCTCACCAGGACCGTCGCCTACGTCAGGCAGCGCACCCAGTTCGGCGTTCCCGTCGGCTCGTTCCAGGCCGTCAAGCATCAACTGGCCGATGCGAAGATCGCGTTGGAGTTCGCGCGCCCGCTGCTGTTCGGCGCCGCGCTCACCATGGCCCCCGCCGATGTCGCCGCCGCCAAGGTCACGGCGTGCGAGGCGGCGTACGCCACCGCTCGCACCGCGCTGCAGCTGCACGGCGCGATCGGGTACACCGCGGAGTACGACCTGTCCCTGTGGCTGACCAAGGCCCGGGCCCTGCGAACCGCCTGGGGCAGCCCGCGGGAGTGCCGGGCACTGGTCGTCAGTGGTGGTGGTCGCCGCTGGTGAGCTCCCGGTACTCCTCCGCCGTCGGCTTCGGGATCCGCGCGTCGGGCCCGAACATCACCCGGGCCAGCTGGGCGCGCACCCGCTGGGAGACGGTGACCGGCCGCCGCACCCCATTGGCGTCGACGCGCGGCCCGATCTCGTACGGCTGCTCCTGTTCGTGCTGGGTGAGGGTGAACAGCTGGTCCTGCTCCAGGGGCTCGTGCACCTCGACGAACTCCCCGTGCGGCAGCCGCCGGATCGTGCCGGTCTCCCTGCCGTGCAGCACCTTGTCCCGGTCCCGGCGCTGCAGGCCCATACAGACCCGTTTGGTGACGATGAAGGCGACGACCGGCGCCACGAAGAAGGAGACCCGTACGAACCAGGTGATCGTGTTGATGGAGAGGTGCAGATGCGTGGCCACGATGTCGTTGCCACCGCCGATCAGCAGCACCGCGTAGAGGGCCAGCCAAGCGGCGCCCAGTCCGGTGCGGACGGGAGCGTTGCGCGGCCGGTCCAGGATGTGGTGCTCGCGTTTGTCGCCGGTGATCCACGCCTCGACGAAGGGGTAGAGGCCGAGGGCGAGCAGGATGAGCGGGAAGAGCGAGAAGGGGATGAAGACGCCCAGCTCCAGGGTGTGGCCCCAGAAGTTGAGCTCCCATCCCGGCATCACCCGGATCAGGCCCTCGGAGAAGCCCAGGTACCAGTCGGGTTGGGCACCTGTCGTCACCAGGTCCGGGCGGTACGGGCCGAAGGCCCACACCGGGTTGATGCTCGCGATGCCGCCCATGATCGCCAGCACGCCGAAGACGAGGAAGAAGAAGCCGCCGGCCTTGGCCATGTAGACCGGCAGGAAGGGCATGCCGACGACCGACTTCTGGTCGCGTCCGGGCCCCGGATACTGGGTGTGCTTGTGGTAGAAGACCAGGATCAGATGGGCGACCACCAGTCCCAGCATCAGCCCCGGCAGCAGCAGGACATGGACCGGGAACAGCCGCGAGATGATGTCGTGGCCCGGGAACTCCCCGCCGAACAGGAACATCGACAGGTACGTGCCGACGATCGGGACCGAGAGGATCGCACCGTCGGCGAAGCGGATACCGGTGCCGGAGAGCAGGTCGTCGGGGAGCGAGTAGCCGGTCAGACCGGTGATGATGCCGAGCATCAGCAGGGTCCAGCCGAACAGCCAGTTGAGCTCGCGGGGCTTGCGGAAGGCGCCGGTGAAGAACACCCGCATCATGTGGATGAGCATGCCGGCGATGAAGACCACGGCCGCCCAGTGGTGGATCTGCCGGATCAGCAGGCCGCCGCGTACGTCGAAGCTGATGTGGAGCGTCGACTCGTACGCCTTGGTCATCGGGATGCCGTTGAGCGGCACGTACGAGCCGTGGTAGATCACCTCGGCGCCACTCGGCTCGAAGAACAGGGTGAGATAGACGCCGGTGAGGATCAGGATGAGGAAGCTGTAGAGGCAGATCTCGCCGAGCATGAAGGACCAGTTGTCGGGGAAGACCTTGCGCATATTGGCCTTGGCCAGCGCATAGAGGCCGAGCCGCCCGTCGGCCCAGTCGGCCAGCCTCTCGCCCGAGCTCGCCGCATCCCTGCGCCCGGAACCCGTACGCGCGGCACCCGCCGCGGCGCCTTCGGCCGCGGTCGTGCCGGCCGCCTCGTTCTCCGTTCGTGCGCCGTCCATACGTCGTCGCCTCCCCGTCGGATCATCCTCAGGGTTGCACGGAGGCCCGGCCAAGCCAACGGTGCGGACAGCCGCACGGGTGACTCAGGCCCGTACGATGCCCTGCGCCCGGGCGGCGACCAGCCACTGCGGGAACTCCCCGACCAGCCGGTCGTACAGCTCCGCGTCGGAGACCCTGCCCGGATCGGCACCGGCGTGGAAGAACCCTGCGTTGTCCACGATCCGCCTGGCCGGCACCGCCAGCTCGTCCAGTTTCCGCAGGAAGTCGAACTGCTTGCTGCCCGGGTCCCCGAAGCCCACGAACTGCCAGAACAGCGGCAGCTTCGCCGCCTTGCACAGATACCGTTCCGCGGCGAGTTTGTTGATCGGGCCGCCGTCGGTCTGGAAGACGACGAGGGCGGGCTCACTCGACCCACTGTCCATGTAGTGGTCGATGACCGCGTCCATCGCCAGGTGGTAGCTGGTCTTGCCCATGTGTCCGAGGCCGGCCACGATCTTCTCGATCCGGCCCTCGTGCTCGGCCAGCGCGATGTCGGTCTCGGCGTCGACGTCCGTGGAGAAGAAGACCACCGGCACACGTCCGTCGTCGTCGAGGTGCGCGGACAGGCCGAGCACACGGTCGGCGAGCGCCTGGACCGAGCCGTCCTGGTAGTACGGCTTCATGGAGCCCGAGTAGTCGACCACCAGGTAGACCGCGGCCCGTAGACCCTCCAGTCCGTGCTTGCGCAGCGAGACCCCGGCGCTCTTGTAGAGGCTGACCAGCGCGGGCGCGGTCTCCTCGACTTTCTTCAGACTGATCGCAACCATGGCCCCTACTTTCCCACCAGTCACCGGCGTTCGTTATTTTGTTCGCCGCCGCCCCACCGGCTCACCACCCGTCCCATCTGCCCCACCCCTTCCCCTCTCCCTCCCCATCCGCTTCCGAGGAGCCGGCCGTGGAATCCGAGTCCACCGTCACCACCTGCTATCGCCACCCCAAGGTGGAGTCCCACGTCCGCTGCACCCGCTGCGACCGCTATATCTGCCCCGACTGCATGCGCGAGGCGGCCGTGGGCCACCAGTGCCCGGAGTGTGTGAAGGAGGGGGCGCGCTCGGTACGGCAGGCGCGCACGGCGTTCGGCGGCCGGATCACGTCGGCGCCTGTCGTGACGTACGTACTGATCGCGCTCAACGTGCTCGCGTATCTGGGCGAGTTGGTGCGTCCGTCGATCGTGGACAGGTTCCAGATGCTGGGCCGGGGGCTGATCGGGCCGGACGGCGGCCAGTTCGGGTGGGTGGCCGACTACCCCTCGGTCTACCACCTCGACGGTGTCGTCGCCGGTGAGTGGTACCGCCTCCTCACCGGAGCGTTCCTGCACCTGCCGCCCACCGAGGGGACGTTCGGGCTCGCGCACATCGTGATGAACATGGTGTCGCTGTGGAACATCGGCCGTGTGGTCGAGTCCCAGCTCGGCAGGATCCGCTACATCGCCCTGTACTTCCTGTCGGCGCTGGGCGGCTCGGTCCTGGTCCTGCTGATCGCGCCCGACGTCCCGACCGTGGGCGCGTCCGGCGCGATCTTCGGGCTCGGTGCGGCGTACTACGTCATGGCCCGCCGACTCGGCGCGGACATGAGGGTCGTCAACCAGTTCATGGCGGGCCTGATGCTGTGGCTGGTGATCTCCGCGTGGGCCACCTCCTGGCAGGGCCACCTCGGCGGGCTGCTGGCGGGCGGTGTGATCACCCTCGCCTACGCGTACGCACCCCGCGACAAGCGCCGCACCCTCGTCCAGGCGGGCGCGTGCGTGGCCCTCTTGGCGCTGCTGGTGATCCTGGCGATGGCGAAGGTGGCGGAACTGACCGTGTGACCACCACCGCCTGGCCTCGGTGAAGAGGATGCGGCGGTCCTGGTGGCGTGCGTAGGCGGCGAGTTCGGTGCCCACCGCGAACTGTTCGGAGTCGACCTCGCCCGGCAGGTCGACGTGCGGCTTGATCATCACCCTGAGGCCGAGCGCATGGGCACGACGCGGAAATGCGGCGGCGCCTGCCCATCGTCCGGTCGGGGACTGTGGGGCAGGCGCCGTCCTGTGTTCCGTACGCCTTTGTACGGGACGTCTGTGCGGCTGTGATCAGACCATCAGCGAGCGGTCCGTCGGCCGGATCGGGGCCGGCAGGTCGCTGGCGCCGGTCAGGAAGCGGTCGGTGCCGCGGGCGGCCGAGCGGCCCTCGGCGATCGCCCAGACGATGAGCGACTGGCCGCGGCCCGCGTCACCGGCGACGAAGACACCGGGGACGTTGGTCTGGAAGTCGGCGTCGCGGGCGACGTTGCCGCGCTCGTCGAGCTCCAGGCCGAACTGGTCCACGAGGCCGTTCTCGCGGTCGGTGCCCGTGAAGCCCATCGCCAGCGTCACCAGCTGGGCGGGGATCTTGCGCTCCGTGCCCGGCTTCTGGGTCAGCTTGCCGTCGACGAACTCGACCTCGACCAGGTGCAGCCACTGGACGTTGCCGTCCTCGTCGCCCTCGAAGTGGGTGGTCGACACGGAGTAGACCCGCTCGCCGCCCTCCTCGTGCGCGGACGTCACCTTGTACAGCATCGGGAAGGTCGGCCACGGCTGGGAGACCGCGTTCCGCTCCTCGCCCGGACGGGGCATGATCTCCAGCTGCGTGACGGAGGCCGCGCCCTGGCGGTGGGCGGTGCCCACGCAGTCGGCGCCGGTGTCGCCACCGCCGATGACGACCACGTGCTTGCCCTCGGCCGAGATCGGGGAGGTGACGTAGTCGCCCTCCTGGACCTTGTTCGACAGGGGCAGGTACTCCATGGCCTGGTAGATGCCCTTGAGCTCGCGTCCCGGCACCGGCAGGTCACGCGCGGTCGTCGCACCGGCGGCGATCACGATCGCGTCGTACCGCTTCTTCAGGTCGGTCGCCTTGAGGTCGCGGCCGATCTCGATACCGGTACGGAAGCGGGTGCCCTCCGCGCGCATCTGCTCGATACGGCGGTTGATGTGCCGCTTCTCCATCTTGAACTCGGGGATGCCGTAGCGGAGCAGGCCGCCGATGCGGTCCGCGCGCTCGTACACCGCCACGGTGTGGCCCGCCCGCGTGAGCTGCTGGGCGGCGGCCAGGCCCGCGGGACCCGAGCCGATGACCGCGACCGTCTTGCCGGACAGGCGCTCGGGAGCCTGCGGGGCGACATCGCCCGTCTCCCAGGCCTTGTCGATGATCGAGACCTCGACGTTCTTGATGGTCACGGCCGGCTGGTTGATGCCGAGCACACACGCCGACTCGCAGGGAGCGGGGCAGAGGCGACCGGTGAACTCCGGGAAGTTGTTGGTCGCGTGCAGGCGCTCGGAGGCGGCGCTCCAGTCCTCGCGGTAGGCGTAGTCGTTCCACTCGGGGATCAGGTTCCCGAGCGGACAGCCGTTGTGACAGAACGGGATGCCGCAGTCCATGCAGCGGCTGGCCTGCTTGCTGATGATCGGCAGCAGGGAGCCGGGGACGTAGACCTCGTTCCAGTCCTTCAGACGCACGTCGACGGGACGGGACTTGGCGACCTCACGGCCGTGGTTCAGAAAGCCCTTCGGGTCAGCCATTGATCGCCGCCTCCATCATCTTCTCGGTGATCTCGGACTCGGAGAGTCCCGCCTGCTCGGCGGCGTCCTTGGCGGCGAGCACTGCCTTGTACGTGCTGGGGATGATCTTGCTGAAGCGGTCGACGGCGGTGTCCCACTCGGCCAGGATCTTCTCGGCGACCGTCGAGCCGGTCTCCTCCTGGTGGCGGCGCACCACGTCGTGCAGCCACTGCTTGTCGGTGTCGTCCAGGGCCTCCACGGCGCTGACGTTGCCGACGTTGACGTTGTCGATGTTCAGATCGATCACATACGCGATGCCACCGGACATGCCGGCCGCGAAGTTACGGCCCGTCTCGCCGAGGACCACCGCGCGACCGCCGGTCATGTACTCGCAGCCGTGGTCGCCCACGCCCTCCGAGACCACCAGCGCACCGGAGTTGCGGACACAGAACCGCTCGCCCGTACGACCGCGCAGGTACAGCTCGCCGCCGGTGGCGCCGTAGGCGATGGTGTTGCCCGCGATCGTCGAGAACTCGGCGAGGTGGTCGGCGCCCCGGTCCGGACGGACCACGACACGGCCACCGGAGAGGCCCTTGCCGACGTAGTCGTTGGCGTCGCCCTCCAGGCGCAGCGTGACACCACGCGGGAGGAAGGCACCGAAGGACTGACCGGCCGAGCCCGTGAAGGTGATGTCGATGGTGTCGTCGGGCAGGCCCGCGCCACCGAACTTCTTCGTCACCTCATGGCCGAGCATGGTGCCGACCGTGCGGTTGATGTTACGGATCGCGACCTGGGCACGGACCGGCTGGGCATCGGTCGCCGAGTCGGCGGCGAGGGCGTCCGCGGCGAGCTTGATCAGCTCGTTGTCGAGCGCCTTCGCCAGGCCGTGGTCCTGCTCGATGACCTGGTGGAGCGGGGTGCCCTCGGGCAGCTCCGGCACGTAGAACAGGGGGGACAGGTCCAGGCCCTGCGCCTTCCAGTGGTTCACCGCACGGGTCACGTCGAGCGTCCCGGCCTGGCCGACGGCCTCCTCTATGGAGCGGAAGCCCAGCTCGGCGAGGATCTCGCGGACCTCTTCGGCGATGTACCGGAAGAAGTTGACGACGTACTCGGCCTTGCCGGAGAAGCGGTCGCGCAGGACCGGGTTCTGGGTGGCGATGCCGACCGGGCAGGTGTCCAGGTGGCAGACGCGCATCATGACGCAGCCGGAGACGACGAGCGGCGCGGTCGCGAAACCGAACTCCTCGGCGCCGAGCAGCGCGGCGATGACGACGTCACGGCCGGTCTTCAGCTGGCCGTCCGTCTGCACGACGATGCGGTCGCGCAGGCCGTTGAGCAGCAGGGTCTGCTGGGTCTCGGCGAGGCCCAGCTCCCAGGGACCACCGGCGTGCTTGAGGGACGTCAGCGGGGAGGCGCCCGTGCCACCGTCGTGCCCCGAGATCAGCACGACGTCCGCGTGGGCCTTGGAGACACCCGCGGCGACCGTGCCGACACCGACCTCGGAGACCAGCTTGACGTGAATCCGCGCCTGCGGGTTCGCGTTCTTGAGGTCGTGGATCAGCTGGGCCAGGTCCTCGATGGAGTAGATGTCGTGGCCTCGACGTAGACGGCGGCGGGTGCGCGCAGCACGAGGAGACGGGATCCACGGGCGAGCGCGCCGAGCAGGCCGAGGGCGAAGGCGAGCACGAAG
>NZ_JBSFHA010000074.1:0-54145 GCF_053596855.1 Streptomyces sp. NPDC001617 | reverse complement strand
GCCGGTCCGGCTCTCGCCCAGCCGCCGCAGGGCGTACGCGCCCCTCCCGCCCGGCTCCGGCCGCGTCTGTCGGAGGACTTGCACCGCGTGCCGGCCCGGCTTTCGCCCAGCCGCCGCAGGGCAGCCGAACCCCTGCCGTCCGGCTCCGGCCGCGCCTGCCGGACGGCGGCACCGCGCTGCCGGTCCGGCGTCTCGATCGGTCCTCATAGGGCGTACGCCCGCGCGCTCGTCGTACTTCCCGCCTGCGCCCTGCCTGCCTGCGGGCGCGTCCCGCGATAGTGGCTCTCCATACCGAGGAGGACCCGGGGGTCAGGGGTGGGGAAATCGCGGGGCTCGGGCGGGCGGCAGAAGGCTCGGGGCTGGAGCGGACGGGAGAAGACGCAGGGCTCCGGCGGCCAGGAGAAGACGCGCAGCTCCGGCCGACGGAGAACGGCACGACGCGCGGACAACCCGGAAGAGCCGCGAGGCCCGGGTCGGCTGAAGAGGAAGCGCCGTTCGGAGCGGGTCGAGGTCTCCGAGTCGGAGCAGCTGCTCTTCGGCGGGCCGCTCCGCTACGACATGGGGTGGAACCAGCACACCGACGCGTTCCTGGAGCTGAGTTTCCGGGCCATGGTGACGCGACTGCCGGCCCTGCTGGGGGCGAGCTGCCGGCTGGCCTGGCAGGCGGACCGGCGGGCGGCGCGGATCGTGCTGGCGGCCGAGGTGGGCCGGGGCGCGACGCAGGCGGTGAGTCTGCTCGCCATGAACAGCGTGCTGGGCCGGCTGATCGCCGGCGGCGCGATCGGGGACCGGCTGCGCGGCGCCGTACCGGTGCTGGCCGCCCTGGCCGTCGTAGCCCTGTTCGGGGCGCTGCTGCGGGCCGCGTCCACCTGGGCGACCGGGCGGCTGGAACCCAAGGTGGAGCGGGTGGCGACCGAGCTGTATCTGGAGCGGGCGGCGGCCGTGGAGCTGGCCGCGATCGAGGACCACGCCTTCCACAAGCTGCTGGACACCGCGCAGTACGGCGCCGGATCGGCGCGGCGGATGATCTCGTACGCCACGCGTGTGGTGAGCGCGCTGATCTCGCTGGTCGCGGCGGCGAGCGTGCTGACCGTGCTGCACCCGGTGCTGCTGCCGCTGCTCGCGACGATGACGCTGCCGACCGCGTGGGGCGCGCTGACGAACGCCCGGCGGCACTACGAGTCCTGGCACACGTGGGTGCAGCACGTGCGCGCCAGCCATCTGCTCAGCAGTCTGCTCACCGAACCGGACGCGGCACCCGAGATCCGGGTGCACGGCGTCGGCCCCTTCCTGCTGCGGCACTACCACGCCATGGCGGAGACGGCCGAGACCGAGCAGGCGCGGCTGGCCCGGCTGGCGGCGCGCACCGGGGTGATCGCGTCGGCGTGGACGGGCGTCGCGACCGTGGCGACGTACGCGACGCTCGCCGGGCTGCTGCTCGCCGGGGCGATGGCGCTGTCGGTTGCGGGTACGGCGGTGATCGCGATTCGGACGGGTTCGTCGAGCCTGGACAACCTGGTCGTGGCCGTCAACTCGCTGCACGAGGACGCCCTGTTCGTGGGCGATCTGCAGAAGCTGTACATCGAGGCGGCCGAGCGGGCGATCCCGGTCGGCGGTGAGGCCCTGCCCGAGGAGCCGCGGGAGATCCGCTTCGAGCACGTCTCCTTCAGCTACCCGGGCGAGTCGACGCACCCCGCCCTCGACGACGTCTCCCTGACCATCCCCCTCGGCCGGATCGTGGCGCTGGTCGGCGAGAACGGTTCCGGCAAGACGACCCTGGTCAAGCTGTTGGCGGGCCTGTACAAGCCGGACAGCGGCCGGATCCTGTGGGACGACGTGGACGCGGCGACCGCCGACCGGTACCAGCTGGCCGAGCGGGTCGCGATGGTGGCCCAGGACTTCAAGCGCTGGCCGTTCACGGCCCGGGTCAATGTGGCGATCGGCCGCTCCTCCGCGCCGCTCACCGAGGAACGTATGAGCGGCTCGCTCGCCGAGGCCGGGGCCGAGGACGTGGTGGCCGATCTGCCGCGTGGCCTGGACACCCTGCTGGCCCGCCAGTTCAGCGGCGGGCACGAGCTGTCCGGCGGTCAGTGGCAGCGGCTCGGCATCGCGCGGGCGGCCTACCGGCGCGGCCGCGTCCTGGTGGTGGACGAGCCGACCGCGGCGCTGGACGCGCGGGCCGAGCTGGAGGTGTTCGAGAAGATCCGCGCCCTGGCCTCGACCGGCCAGACGGTGATCCTCATCACCCACCGGCTGGCGTCGGTACGCCACGCGGACCTCGTCCACGTCCTCGACCAGGGCCGTCTCGCGGAGACCGGCACTCCGGACGAGCTGCTGGCCAGCGGCGGTATCTACGCGGAGCTCTACTCGCTCCAGGCGGAACAGTTCACGGCGCCGGTGCCCGCCCCGAAGGCGGGCTGACGTCACCTCAGGCGACCACGTCCGCGGCCACGTCGCTGCGGACGATCACCAGGAACATGTCCGTCGCGAGGTCCATGACGACCTCGGCGGGCAGCCCTTCCTGCCGTCGCGCGTGCGCGAACTCCTCCGCCGGCCACGAGCCTCGCGGCCCACCTGCGGGAAAGCGTTCGAGCACGGTTCGCCCGTTCACCATCTCGCACCTCCAGAAAGCGTTGTGGTTGTAGGAGTTAACGCCTTCCGGGGCCGAAAAGCCTCGCTCAGTTGCGGTACTGAGACGTAGTTGACACTCGTTCACTGCGGAGTGTGAGGTTCCCGTCACTGTGCGATCATTTGCTTTACGGAATGTGTCAGTCCTCGTACTCGTCGTGATAACGAATGCGCACGCTGCCCGTGGAAGACCCGGTCCGCGCCTTGAACGGCAGGATCGTCGTATACGACGCCCGGGAGACGGCCGCGAACGTCGTGCCGCGGCCGGGCAGGGTGGCCTTCCCGTCGCCGCCCTCGACGACGTACTCCTTGTCCGTCCACCTCGACCATCGACAGGCCGCGCCGCTCGGCGTTCGGCGCGTCACGCGCGCGGTGCGGCCTTCTCCTTGACGAGCAGCTCCTCGCGCCCGCACGGGGCGGAGCTCATCGCGGCTCGGCGGGATTGTTCTGGGGAACTCAGG
Organism: Streptomyces sp. NPDC001617; assembly: GCF_053596855.1. Classification (NCBI taxonomy): domain Bacteria; kingdom Bacillati; phylum Actinomycetota; class Actinomycetes; order Kitasatosporales; family Streptomycetaceae; genus Streptomyces; species Streptomyces sp. NPDC001617. Next base: position 51,056 of record NZ_JBSFHA010000074.1, on the reverse strand, counting down.
TCGCGTACGACACCGGGAGCGCGACCAGGCCCCGGGCGCGCAGGGAGTGGCGCCACCGCAGGTCCTCGTCCGCGAGCGTGAGGCCGGAGAACCGCTCCAGCAGGGCCGCGACGGCGATCTCGGTCTCGGCGCGGGCGAGGGGTGCGCCGAGGCAGTAGTGGATGCCGTGGCCCAGGGCCAGATGGCCGGAGGCGTCGCGGCCGAGGTCGAGGCGGTCGGGGTCGGGGAAGCGCGCGGGGTCGCGGTTGGCGGCGGCGAGGGAGACCCACACCGTCTCGCCGGCGGGGATGGTGACACCGCTGATGGTGACGTCCTCGACCGGGAAGCGCCGGAGGGCGAACAGGGCGGGGCTCTCGTAGCGGGCGAACTCCTCGACAGCCGCCGGGAGTTGGGACAGGTCCTGGCGCAGGGCGGCCAGCTGCTCGGGGTGCTGGAGCAGGGCGAGCACGGCGTTCCCGATGAGCTGGACCGAGTTCTCGTAGCCGGCGAAGAGGATGAGGAAGGTCATCGACATCAGCTCGTCCTCGCTGAGCCGGTCGCCCTCGTCCTGTACGGCGATCATGTCGGAGAGCAGGTCGTCGGCGGGGCTCTTGCGCTTGTCCGCGAGGAGCCGGGTGAAGTAGCCGAACATGGCCACGACCGCTTCCTTGGCCGCCTCGGGTCCCGCGGCCGGATCCGGTGCGATGAGGGTGTCGGTCCAGATCCGGAAGTCCAGCCGGTGCTCCTCCGGGATCCCGAGCAGGTCGCAGATGACGGTGATGGGGAGGGGCGCGGCGTAGGAGGCGACCAGGTCCGTGGTGCCGTGCGGGCCGAGGGCGTCGAGCAGGCCGTCGGCGGTACGGCGGATCGGCGTGCGCAGCTGCTGGATCCGGCGTGGGGTGAAGGCGCGGCCGACCAGACGCCGGATGCGGGTGTGGTCCGGCGGGTCCATGTTGAGCAGGTTGGCGTCCAGGGCGGCCGGCAGCTGGAAGCCCCTGTAGGTGCCGGCGGTGGCGTGCCGCTTGTCCAGCGACAGCCGGGGGTCGGCGAGCGCCGCCCGGACGTCGTCGTACCGGGTGACGAGCCAGGCGGGCGTGGAGTCGGGGCCGGTGATGCGGTGCACGGGGGCGGTGTCCCGCAGGCGCCGGTAGACGTCGTAGGGGTGGTCGAGGAGGCCGTCGGCGGGGTCCATGGAAGTCACCCTAGGAGATCAGGGACTTGCCGACCGGGTTACGCCTTGGGCGAGTTGACCGACGACGTCGAGAACTCCCCGGCCGAAGGCGGTGGGTGCGATGAGAATGCCGAACACGAGCACGATGGCCACCGTCAGCCTCTCGTCGTTCCGGCTGCGGGCCTCGGTGCGACGCCTCAGGCGCACCAGGATGATGACCGCGAGCAGTAACGCCACATCAATCGTCAGCTCCACCTTTCCTGTGTAGCGTGAAACCACTTGCTGCGACGGCCCGGTCACTCGCGGTTGGCGTCAAACCGCCGTTCCCCGACCGGATTTCAGGTCTTGTAGTCCTGGATCCGGCGGCCGTGACTCCGGTCGAGGAGCGCCGGCATCCGCTCCCCCAACTCCCGTACCACCGCAGGGACATCGAGGGTGAGCAGCTCCCGGTCCCGCATCAGGACACGGCCGTCGACGATCGTCGTGCGGACGTCGGAGGAGCGGGCGCTGTGGACGAGGGTCGCGGCGAGGTCGTGGACGGGCTGGGTGTGCGGGCCGGTGAGATCGGCGGGTACCGCGGCCGTCGGCGCGCGTGAACCGAACCGCGCAGCGCCGGTGTGGGTGCGGGTGGGGCCGTAGCGGCGACGGCGGGGCGGGCCGAGGAACCGACCCTCTCCGCCGGGTCCGCCAGGGCCTGTTGCGGAAAGTCCCGTCGCGGGGCAGGCGGGACTTTCGCAGCGGGCCCTAGTCGCCGAACCGGTGGTGCAGCCGGGCGAGGAGCAGGTTCGGGTCCCTCATGGTGAAGTACGCGGCGCTGGGCACGTAGACGGTCCGGTCGCGTACGACGACGGAGGTCGGGTTGGACAGCCCGTCGTGCCGGGTGAGGACGACGGTGTGGCTGCCGTCGGGCCGCACCAGGGCGACCTGGCTGCTGATGTTGAGGGCGGCGAGGACGGTGTCCCCGTGCCGTCCCACGAAGCCGAAGTCGTCGATCCCGCCGAGCCCGCTCGCCCGCGTCCCGATCGGGCCCGCGGAGCCGTCCCGGCGCACGGGGATGCGCAGCAGCGTCCCTCGGTCGGTGTTGGAGACCCAGACGTCGCCGTGGTGCACCTTGATGCCGTTGGCGCCGAAGCCGCTGCCGAAGGGCAACGGGTCGAGAGCCGTTCCGTCGGCCCAGGCGACCGGCTTCCCGCCCTCCTGCGGGACCCGCCAGACGGTGCCCCGGACCGAGTCGGCCGTGTAGAGCACGCCTCGGCGCTCGTCGAGGGCGAGGCCGTTGGGCAACCCGTCGGCGGGCAGCTTCGCGATCTGGTGGGGCCTGCCACCGGGTGCGATGCGCCAGATGCCGGTCCTGCTCGTGCCGGTGGCGTAGACGACGTAGAGCGTGCCGTCGTGGGCGCGGGCGATGCCGAGGACGATGGCGCTGTGCACGATGGGGGTGTTCGGGTGTGCCTCGGCCGGCAGGGTCGCGAGGATCCGGGTCCGTCCGCGCGGGGTGACGTTGGCGACCTGACGGGCGAAGGCGAAGGTCAGGTCGGCGGAGCCGTCCGGTTCGAGCGCGATGTTCTCCGGTGTCTGCCCGGCGGCGAGGTCGAAGTGGGCGACGACACGGGGCAGGGACAGGGCCGGCCCGTCGCCGGGCGCGGGAGCCGCGGCGAGTGCGCCGAGGGCGACGGCCGCCGTGGCGAGGTGGGCCAGATACGGGAGTCGGGGCATGGGCGTCTCCTTGGACGGGGCACAGGACGCCGGGTGCGGCGCCAGACGCAGCCTGCGGCGTGCCGGTCGGCGAGGGTGACCGTCGTGGCCGGGCGTTCGCCCGACCGGCCGACGTCCTGTGGGCCGGTTGTCCCAGGGCTCAGCCCGCGGTGACCCGGATCTTCGACTGCCCGTGCGGAAGTTCCTCCCAGTCGTCCATGAACCGCGCCCGCAGTCCGTGCTTCTCGGCGAGCGCCACCAGGGTCTCGGTCCGGTAGTAGAAGTCCTCGCGCAGCACCTGGTGTTCCTCCCCCTCCGTCCGGTCGAACGTGAAGTCGAACCAGCCGCCCGGCGCCAGCACCCGCCCGACGCCCGCCAGACACTCGTCGATGACGTGCAGCGGGGAGTGCGAGAAGACGCTGTGGGCGTGTACGACGTCGAAGTACGCGTCGGGCAGGAAGCGGAGGGTGAGGTCGCGCACGGGAGTCAGCGTGGGCAGCCGCTTCTCCAGACCCATCTCCACGATCGTGTCCTGGGCCGCGACGAGGATGTCCGGCGAGATGTCGATGCCGTAGTAGTGCCCGGGCTCCAGATGCCGGATGAACCGCCAGCCGCCCCGCAGGTTGCCACAGCCGATCTCCAGCATCCGGTGCTCGGGGCGCAGCCCGTGGCCGACGAGATAGTCGAACTGCATCGCCCCGAGCGCCAGCCAACGCTCGCGAGTCCGGCTGCCGACGGCCGCGTCGGGGTCGTTGCGGGTGTCGGAGCGCATGACGGCGCGGTAGTAGGAGATGTGGTCGGGATGACGGCGGCTGAGCCACATGTCCCGGGCGGCGCGGGCGAGATGGCGGGGGACGCGGTCGGGGTGGCGCAGGGCGTAGCCGAGGCGATGGCCGAGGGCGGCGCGGTTGGCGGTGAGGTTCTTGGCGGGCACGAGGGACCTTCCGGGGCTGCGGCTGTCGGTGGTTGCTGCAAGCCTCGGTGCGGGAATGCGCGGTCGGGCTCGCCCGACGGGCGCTGATCGGAGGGCGGTTCGGGTGAGGGTGATGTCAACCGATCGGTTGATGCGGTCCGATGGCAGCCGCGTTAGACACGGAGGATGGAGCAGGAGAACATCATCGATCCCGACGAGCGCCGGCTGACCGCGGTCGTGCATGCCGCGTTCTTCCTGCTGCTGGGCTCCTCGTTCGCGCGCTTCCTCTCCCGCGACCATGCCGGGGGCCGTACGGGATGGGTGGTGGCGCTGTTCACCGCGTTCCTGTTCCTGTACGTCCTCGGCCACTTCCTGGCCCCGCCGCCGCCCGCCGGAACCCCGCCCACCACACGGCACTTGACCTGGCTGGCGTCGGTGTCCGCGGTCTGGGTGGCCCTGCTGGCCCTGGCGCCGAGCGCGACCTGGTGTGCGATGCCGCTGCTGTTCGCCGGCCTCTACGCGCTGCCGCCGAGAGTCGCGGTACCACTGGCCACCGTACTCACCGCACTGGTCGTGGTCTCCGAAGTACGGGTCGCGCAGGGCCCGTTGAACCCCAACATGGTCGTGGCCCCGATCGCCGTGGCCGCGGTCGCCACCGCCCTCTTCGTCCATCTGCAGCGGCAGGCGACCAGACAACGCGCCCTGATCGACGACCTGGTCCGCACCCGCCGTGACCTGGCCGCCACCGAGCGGCGGGCCGGTGTGCTGGCGGAACGGCAGCGGCTGTCGACGGAGATCCACGACACGCTCGCGCAGGGCCTGTCCAGTCAGCGGATGCTGCTGCAGGCCGCCGAGCGGGTGTGGGAGACGGACCCGGAGGCGGCCCGTGCGCATCTGGGCAAGGCGGCCGGCATCACCTCCCGCAGCCTCGCCGAGGCCCGCCGTTTCGTCCACGACCTGGCACCGGCCGACCTCGCCGAACGGTCCCTTCCGGCGGCGCTCCATGCCCTCGCCGAGCGGGAGAGCGGGTCCGGACTGGCGGTGGAGTTCCGGCAGGACGGCTCACCCGGCCCGCTCCCGGAACGCGTCGAGGCGGCCCTGCTCCGCATCGCCCAGGGCGCGCTGGCCAACGTACGGGAACACGCCGCCGCGACCCGGGCGGCGGTGACCCTGACCTGCCTGGACGACCAGATCTCGCTGGACGTGGCCGACAACGGCCGGGGCTTCGAGGTGACGGCACCGCCGACGCGGCCGGACCGGACCCGGGGCCATGGCCTGCCGGCGATGCGTATCCGGGCCCGGCAGTCGGGCGGGACACTGACCGTGGAGTCGACGCCGGGTGAGGGGACGGTGGTGTCGGCGGCGATTCCGTGGGGGCGGGGGAAGGCGGACCTCATGAGTACGCCCGTCGCCCCGAAGGAGCCGACCCCATGAGTACACCCGTCGCCCCGAAGGAGCCGACCCCATGAGTACGCCGCCGGTCCGTCTGCTCCTCTGCGACGACCACGCCGTCGTCCGCGCCGGCCTGCGCGCCCTGCTCTCCAGCGCCGAGGGGATCGAGGTGGTCGGTGAGGCGGACAGCGGCGAGGAGGCCCTCGCCATGACGGCACGTCTGCTCCCCGATGTCGTCCTGATGGACCTGCAACTCGGCGACGGCATGGACGGAGTGACGGCCACCAGAGAATTGACTGCCGGTCAACCGGCCCCGCGTGTGCTGGTGTTGACGATGTTCGACACCGACGCGGACATCACCCGGGCCATCGAGGCGGGCGCCACCGGATACCTGCTGAAGGCGGAACGCCCGGACGAACTCTTCACGGCGATCCACAGCGCCGCGTCCGGCCGTACGGCACTCTCGCCCCCGGTGGCGGACCGCCTCCTCGCCCGGATGCGCAGCCCCACCCCGTCCCTGTCCGCCCGCGAGCACGAGATCCTCGGCCAGCTCGCCCGCGGCCTGGGCAACCGGGAGATCGCCCGGGCGCTGTTCATCAGCGAGGCTACCGTGAAGACCCATCTGGGCCGGATCTACGGCAAGTTGGGGGTGGAAACCCGGGCGGGGGCGGTGGCGGTGGCGAAGGAGCGGCGGCTGCTGCGATGACGCTCGGCTACACGGCGAGGGGCAACTCGGGCAGTCGTAGCCCCGTCTGCTCCCGCTCCTTCTCCAACTCCGCCAGCAACTCGGCGATCTGCTCCCGGTCCCGAGGCAGGATCCGCCCCGAGTCATCAAGATGCACCGCACACGCGGTGGTGGCGTCGACAAGCCGCTCCAGCGTGCCGACGACCTCGTCCGCCCCCTCCGAGTGCCGGGCGAGCGGCGGGAGTTCGGCAGCGGCGAGGGCGATGGCGGTACGGGCCTCGGCAAGCGTCCGGTAGGCCTCACGACGCAGGGTCCAGCGGGCGGCACGGGAGTCGGGGGTGGCGGGGGTGGCGGGGGAAGGCTGGCTGCGGGAGTCGGGGGCGGCAGGGACGGGCCGGCTGCCGGGGACGGGAGCACCGGAGACGGTCTCGCTGCCGGAGACGGGAGCACCGGAGACGGGCCGGCCGCCGGAATCCGAGGCGTCGGTGACGGTCTCGCTGCCGGAGACGGGAGCACCGGAGACGGGCCGGCCGCCGGAGACGGGGCTGTCGGAGGCGGACTGACCGCGGGAGTCCGAGGCGTCGGAGACGGACCGGCCGCCGGAATCCGAAGCGCCCGAGACGGGCCGGCCGCCGGAATCCGAGGCACCCGAGACGGACCGGCCGCCGGAATCCGAGGCACCCGAGACGGACCGGCCGCCGGAATCCGAGGCGTCGGTGACGCTCCTGGTGTGGGACTCGCGGAGTACATGCGCGAGGTAGGCGTGCGCGGCGGCGCTCGCGGCCGCCACCCGGGTCCGTACTCCCCCGCCCCGCTGCCCCGGCATCGGCAGATGTCCGACGACGATGACGATGGCGCAGGCCAGCAGAGTCTCCCCGATCCGCCCGGCGGAGGCCTGCGCCTCCCCACCGACCATCACCAGGGCCAGCACGAGCACGGTCACGACGGCGGTCTGCGCGGCGAAGTGCCGAGTGGAGACGGGTATCAGCGCTCCACTCACGGCCACCAGCACGATGAGCCCCTCGGGCCGAGGCAGAACGGCCGCGAACCCAGCGAAGAGGAGCGCGCCGATAACCGTCCCGGCGGCCCGGCACAACACCCGTGAGACGAGCGGCCCGAGGTCGGGCTTGACGAGGAAGACGGCGGTGGCGGGCAGCCAGTACCAGTGCTCGTGCTGCCCGTACCAACGGGCGTGGTGCAGGGCCTGCGCCACGCCCGCACTGGCCCCGAAGCACAGGGCGACCCGCAGCCCGTACTCCCGCCCGCCGGCCCCGAAGGCCCGGTGGAGCAGGCTCTTCACGGTCGTCCTGCGGGTGTGCAGATCGCCCCCCTTGCCCCGGTCGAAGGCGTCGGCTGCCTGCAACAGGGCATCGTCGAGCGCCCGCAGCGCGGGGCCCGAACGATGCGGCGCGGGCAACGGCCCGGTGTGCGTGTTCTCCCGTACGGCGGTGGCGAGCCGCCGAGGCCCCTCCGACGCCCGCCCACCGACGGCCTCCCCGACCCACGCCAACGCGGTGGCCGCCTCGGCGAGCGGCAACGCGGCGGCGTACTGCGCATGCAGCCGCCGCTCGGCCCCGGAACTGGCGTACCGCCGCAACCGGGGCCCGGCGAGGGCGTCCTGCGCGTGATCGAGGGCGGCGGTGAGGGCAGCACGCCGGGAGGTCGCGTCCTCGGACCCGACCGCGTCGAGCAACGCACCGATGGCGTCGTACACGGCTGCAACGGCGTCCCGCTCCCCGTCGAACCGGAAGTCCCCGGCGATGGCGCCGGGAGTCGGCAGCACGAGCCGCAGCCCGACCAACCACCCGGCACCGAAGAGAAAAGCAAGGGCGCGCAACCACCCCTCCTCCGCCACCGGCATCCCGGCCCCGATCGCGGACGCGACGAGCAACTGCGTACCGGCCCCGGAGGCGACGGGCCCGATCGCACTGATGCCGCCTGCGATGAGACCGATGCCGGTGAGGAGGAGGGTGAGCACCACGGCGTGGACATGCGCCCCGGCATACGTCCCGACCAGCATCCCGACCGCCCCGGCGAGCGCGGGCACCCCGAGTCGCTTCACGGACGCCCGCCGACTCCCCGGCCGGTCGTTGATCCCGGCGAGCATGGCGGCGATGGCGGCCACGACACCGAGGGAGGTGCGGTCGAGGAGGACGGCCGTGAGGAGGAGGGGGCCTGCGGAGAGGGCGCCCCGAGTGACGGCACTCCAGGGCACGGGACCACGCTGCGTCCGAAGGGCATGGGCGAGCCAGGGCGGGAGACCGAGGGGACGGGGGTGGCGTCGGGTACGGGTAGCGGTGCTGGTCCGGTTGCCGGTGCGGGCGGCGGGGCGGGACACGGAGGGTGGGCTCCTGTCGTCTCGTCGAGGGCGGGGGTGAGCCTTCGGGCGACGGCGGCCGGGCTGTGGGGTGTGTCTCCACGGTAGGTCGCGGGCTTGCAGGGTATGGGGCTGTCGTATTACCGCGGTGTGACGATGCTTGGAAACAGCACGTTCTTTATGAACGCAATCGGGAGCGCACGTGAGAAGGCAAGACCCGGTCCATGCGCGCCAACCTTGGACTACGGTTACTTCCGCTGACATACGCTGGCTGACCAGGGCGAAAGGACGACCCACGTGAACGCGGCTCCCCTGAGCCCCGAGGACCCGTCGGAACTCGGCGGATTCGAACTGCTCGGCCGCATCGGTCACGGCGGCATGGGCCAGGTCTACCTCGGTGAGTCCCCCGGGGGAGAGCCTGCGGCGGTGAAAGTCATCAAGCCTTCGGTGGTCGACTCCGAGACCCGCCTGCGTTTCGCCCAGGAGATAGAAGTCCTCAAAACGATCTGGGGCCCTCGTATCGCGGCGTTCCTCGACGCGGACGCAGATGCCGAGCAGCCTTGGCTGGCGACCGAGTACATCGACGGTCCGGACCTGCGCAGACACATCCATTCCCGTGAACCCCTGTCCCTGGTCCTGGCCGCCTCGTTGGGAGCCACACTCGCGGAAGCCCTCGCCGGCGTACACAAACAGGGCCTGCTTCACCGCGACCTCAAGCCCGCCAACATCCTCCTCGGCCCGAACGGCCCGAAGATCATCGACTTCGGTCTGGCCGTGTTCACCGAGTCCAGCGCGTCACTCACCGCTCCGAACACTGTGCTGGGTACGCCGGCGTGCATGGCGCCCGAGCAGGCGAACGGCGTCAAGCCGCTCACGTCGCCCGTCGACGTGTACGCCCTCGGCGCCGTCATGCTGTACGCGACGACCGGCCACTACCCCTTCCAGGCCGACAACATCCACGCGCTGTTCCACCTGATCACCAAGGCGGACACGCAACCCGATCTGACCGGGGCGCCGGCCGAACTGGTCCCGCTCCTCACGTCGATGCTCGTGTACGCCCCGCAGGAACGGCCCACGCTGCCCGAAGTCGTCCAGGAGTGCCGTGCCGTGATCGAGGCGCAGGGCCTCAAGATCGCCCAGGCCAGGCGGCGCCTCACCGCGCACACTGCGGCCACGACAGTGAGCACGGCGCCCGAAATGCCGCCCGGGCCCGCGGTCCGGCCCGCTCCCGTCGACACCGCCGCCGTCGCGGACCTCCCCACGGCAACGCTGCCGCAGCCACCGGCGCACACCACGGCACCCACGGTGCCGCTCCCCCAAGACGTGGCGCCACCCGCCGCTTACACCCCCACGGTCAAGGCCGAACCGGCTTCCGCGGTCCACGACGAGACGCCGTCCCGCCCGGTCACGGCCCCCGGCACACCCCCGCCGGTCCAGCGCGGTCGCGAGCGCACGGGCCCCGGGCAGCTGCGTACCTCGGTGCAGGCCAGGCGCGTGGCCCAGCAGTTGCGCGAGGTCTACGCACAGCGCGCGAAGTTCTAGTCAGCATCAGCACAGGAGAGGCAGTGCACGTGACCGTCGACCAGGCTGCGCACGCCGCGGAGTCCGCCAAGTACCCGCCCGGTTCGCAGATCGAGGTCCGGGACGAGGAGTGGCTGGTACGGAACGTGACGCGCACGGCCCATGACGGCGACCGTATCCAGGCGGTGGGCGTCTCGGAGTTCGTACGGGACCAGGAAGCCGTCTTCTTCACCGCGCTCGACGACGTGCAGCTCATGGACCCGCGCCGCACCAGGCTGACGACGGACGACTCCCCCAACTTCCGCCGCAGCCGCCTCTTCCTCGAAGCCGTCCTGCGCAAGACACCGCTTCCGCAGTCCGAGCGCGGCCTGGCGCTGGCGGACAGCTTCCTGCTCGACTCACTCCCCTACCAGCACCGCCCGGCCCAACTCGCGCTCTCCGGCAAGAACCTGCGTCCGCGCATGCTCATCGCGGACGTGGTCGGTCTCGGCAAGACCCTCGAAATCGGCATGACCCTGGCCGAGTTGATCCGGCGCGGGCGGGGCGAGCGCATTCTCGTGGTCACCCCGCAGCACGTCCTGGAGCAGTTCCAGCACGAGCTGTGGACGCGCTTCGCGATCCCGCTCATCCGCCTCGACTCCGTCGGCATCGAGCGCATCCAGCGGGAGATCCCGGCGGGCCGCAACCCCTTCACGTACTTCAAGCGCGTCATCGTCTCCATCGACACGCTCAAGAACACCGACCAGTACAAGCACCATCTGGAGCGCATCCACTGGGACGCGGTCGTCATCGACGAGTCCCACAACCTCATCAACCGCGGCTCGCTGCGCAACCAGCTCGCCCGTCTCCTCGCCCCGCAGACGGACGCCCTGATCCTCGCCTCGGCGACCCCGCACAACGGCGACGCGCGCTCCTTCGCCGAGCTGATCTCCCTCCTCGACCCGGCGGCGATCCGCGACCCGGAGCGCTACGAGGCGAAGGACATCGAGCACCTCTTCATCCGCCGTACGAAGATCAGCCCCGAGGTCCGCGAGCAGATGAAGGGCCAGTGGGCGGACCGCGGCCCGAGCACGTCGGTGCACTGTGCGGCGACACCGGCCGAGGAGCGGATCTTCGAGGAGCTGGCGCGGGTGTGGCTGCCGCAGGACGGCGGCACGTCCGTGAGCGAGAGCCGCCTGTTCCCGTACACGGTGCTGAAGTCCTTCCTCTCCTCGCATGTCGCACTGGCGGCGACGGTCGACGCCCGCATCAAGACGCTCACCACGAAGGAGTACGCCGTTCCGGGCCCCGAACTCGACGCGCTGCACCGCCTGAAGGAGCTGACGGCCGGCATGTCGGAGCAGGACTCGGCGAAGTTCCGGGCCCTCGTCGAGCAGCTCCGGGAGATCGGCGTCGGCCCGAGGAGCGACACCCGGGTCGTCGTCTTCTCCGAGCGCGTCCAGACGCTGGAGTGGCTGCGCAAGGCGGTCCCGGCGGCTCTCGGCTTCAAGGGGAAGGCCGCGCAGGAGGCCGCGCGGGTCATGCACGGCGGCCTGTCCGACGAGCAGCAGATGCAGTGCGTCGAGGACTTCGGCCTGGCGGATACCCCGGTCCGCATGCTGTTCACGGGTGACGTGGCGTCCGAGGGCGTCAACCTCCACCGCCAGTGCCACCAGCTCATGCACTACGACGTCCCCTGGTCCCTGATCCGCATCGAGCAGCGCAACGGCCGTATCGACCGCTACGGCCAGTCCCACCGGCCGCAGTTCCGCGCGCTGATCCTGACCAGCGGGGTCGACGGCGCGAAGGACGACCGCACGGTCGCAGAACGCCTCCTGGAGCGCGAGGACGAGGCCCACCGCAGCCTGGGCACGGCGGAGGCCGTCTCGGGCCTGTACCGCGCGGAGGCAGAGGAGAAGTCCCTCATCCAGGACCTGCTGCGCGGCCGTTCGGTCGACGAGTCCCTGGATGCGACGGCGCAGGCGGCCGCGGCGGAGGACTCCGGCACGGACTTCCTCGCGGACTTCTTCGGTGCCGTGGGCGACGATCCGGGGGAGGTGGACGGCGACGCGCCGCCCGCCCCCGCCGATGTACCCCGCCTGTTCACCGGCACCCGCGAGTTCCTCGACGAGGCACTGCGCGAGGTCTTCCCCGACCCGCAACGGCAGTTGGACCTGGACGAGGACCCGGAGACGGGCCTGCTCTCCTTCAAGCCGCCGTCGGACCTCACCCACCGCCTCAAGGCCCTCCCTCCCGACTACCGACGCGAACAGCGCCTGCACGAGCGCCTGTTGGTGACCCTGAACCGCAAGCTCGCGGACCTCTCCCTGGTACGGGCGCGGGAGTCGTCGGCGTCCAGCTGGCCCGAGATCTCCCTCCTCACCGACCTCCACCCGGTCGTGGAGTGGCTGACGGACAAGGTCCTGGTGCGCCTCGGCCGCCAGGAGGCGCCGGTCATCGCGGCGGACGTGGATGCGCCCACATATCTGATCCAGGGCATCTTCTCCAACGCGCTGGGCCGGCCGACGGTGGTGAAGTGGATGGCCGTGCGGGCCGGGGAGGTCACGGACGACATGGTGGGCATACTGCGGCGCGCGGGCATCGGCCCGACCATGGCCAACCCGCTCCACTCCCACGACCTCGACCTGTTGGCCTCCGGCATTCCGGGCGCCCTGGAGCTGGCGGAGGATTTCCTGCGCCGGCACAGCGCCGAGTGGGACAGGGCGCTGCTCGACCCGATCGAGAAGTACAAGGATCGGCTGGGCGCCTGGGAGCAGCCGACGCTGGCAGGCGGCGACACCAAGTCCAAGCTCGCGGACCTGGCCGACTCCCTCCTCACCACCGGTCGCCCGATGCTCCGGGTCCTCGCCGTCCTCGACCACGCCGCCTGATCCACACGAGGTTTGACCCATGACGTACGACTCGCTCGTCAACCGCGGCGACTACTTCTCCGCGCACTACCTCGCCGAGGTGTTCCCGAAGGACCTCAAGTCGGGTCTCCTCACGACGTGGAAGGACCGTGAGGAGGCGGCCCACGACACGGAGACCGCCGAGGACGCACTGCCGGTGACTCCGCGCGTGGGTCTGCGCGAGCTGCGCCGACCGTACTTCCGCGCGCGGGCGTTGTTCGCGGAGGCCGCCGCCGAGCAGGACGACGCGACGACGTACGACTCGCCGGGGTGGCGTGAGCGGGCTGCCGAACTGAACTCGACGGTGCTGCGGGCGCTGGGCTACGACGCGAAGCCGCAGACGCTGACGGTGGAGCGCGCGGACCACACGTACGAGGTGCGGGTCGCGCACGCCGAGCAAGGGCTCGTGGCCCTGGACTGCGGCTGGGCGGCGGAGCCGGACGCGGCACTGGACCCGGACGGGCCGGGGCGACTGTTGCAGCGGGTCGCGTTGGAGGGGTCGGCCGAGCTCGCGACGGGCTCGAAGCTGGCGTCGTTCCTGTTCGCGTGCGAGGACGCACCGAGGTACGTGCTGCTGATGGTCGGCGGCGTGGTGGTGCTGGCCGACCGGGCGGCGTGGGGCGAGGGCCGCTATCTGGCGGCCTCCCTGGACGCGGCCCTGGAGCGCAACGACGTGCGCGCGGGCGGCGAACTCGACACACTGGCCGCCCTGTTCGGCGCGGACTCGCTCCGGACGCCGGAGGAGGGCGGGGAGAACCCCCTAGCAGGGCTGGTCGACAAGTCGACGAAGCACGCCGTGGGTGTGTCCAGCGACCTGCGGGACGGGCTGCGCCTGTCGGTGGAGCTGATCGCGAACGAGGTCCTGGAGCGGCTCCGGGTGGCGGGGCTGCGCCCGGAGGATGTGAAGGAACTCCCGGAGCTGTCACGGCAGTTGACGAGGGAGTCGCTGCGGTACCTGTACCGGATCCTGTTCCTGCTGTACGCGGAGGCGCGGCCCGAGCTGGGCATCCTGCCGTCGGACTACCCGGAGTACCACCAGGGGTACGGGCTGGGGCGGCTGGGCGAGCTGGTGGCGGAACGGGACCTGGTGGGTGAGAAGGCCAGGGAGGGCTTCTACCTGTACGAGTCCCTCGACCTGCTCTTCCGGAAGGTGCAGGAGGGTTACCGCTCGCGGCGCACGCATGGCGAGGTGGAGGAGGCTGTCTCGGAGGACATCGGCCTGCGCTTCGAGCCGCTCCACTCCAAGCTCTTCGAGTCGGAGTCCATCCGCCTGATCGGCGCCCGCACGGTCGAGGACCCGCGCTTCGACGAGGACGAGACCGGCGAGGTGCGGTACATCGACACCCGCCTGCGCAACGCCACCCTGTACCGCGTCCTGCGCCTGCTGATGCTCACCCGCGGCAAGAAGGGCGAGCGCGGCGGCTTCATCTCCTACGCGCAGCTCGGCATCAACCAACTCGGCGCGGTGTACGAGGGGTTGATGTCGTACTCCGGATTCGTGGCGAGCGAGGAGCTGTACGAGGTCGCCAAGGGCGGCGATCCCAAGGACGGCTCCTGGCTGGTGCCGGCGTCGAAGGCCGACGAGTACGCGGACTCGGTCTTCGTGCGGAGGAAGGACGAGGAGACCGGCGAGGAGGTACGGGTCCGGTATCGGCCGGGGTCGTTCGTGTACCGGCTGTCGGGGCGGGACCGGCAGACGTCGGCGTCGTACTACACACCGGAGTCGCTGACGAAGGTGACGGTACAGCTGGCGTTGCAGCACCGCCTCGACCAGGACGGCACGGTGACCGAGGCGCGGGAGCTGCTGGACTGGAAGATCTGCGAACCGGCGCTCGGCTCGGGCGCGTTCCTCAACGAGGCGATCAACCAGGTCGCGGCGGAGTATCTGCGGCGACGGCAGGACGAGCTGCGTATCTCGATCGACACGGAGAAGTACGCCGTCGAGTTGCAGAAGGTAAAGGCGTACGTCGCGCTGCACAACTCCTATGGCGTGGACCTGAATTCGACGGCCGTGGAGCTGGCGGAGGTCTCCCTGTGGCTCAACACGATGCACCCCGGCATGGAGGCGCCGTGGTTCGGGCTGCACTTGAGGAGGGGTAACTCGCTGATCGGCGGCCGGCGGGAGGTCTACCCGGAGGAGCGGCTGAAGAAGGGTGGCTGGCTGGGGGCCACGCCGGAGCGCTTCCCGCTGACGGAGGCGGAGTCGGCGGGCGGCCCTGGTCTGCCTTCGGGTGCGGTGCATCATTTCCTGCTGCCCGCGAAGGAGTGGGGCGCGGTCGCCGCCGAGAAGGAGGCCAGGGCGCTGGCACCGGAGGAGGCGAAGGCGCTGGGCGCCTGGCGGAAGGCGATCACCAAGTCGCCGTCGAAGAAGCAGATGGAGCGGTTGCAGGGGCTGGCCCGGCGGGTCGAGTACCTGTGGGGGCTTGTCGTACGGCGCCTGGAGATCTCCGAGCGGGACATCTCGCGGCGGATCGATGTGTGGGGCGCGGAGGACGGGTGGCTGAGGTCGCCTGAGGTGGCCGTGCAGCGGGAGAAGGTGCTGGCCGATCTTGAGGGGGTCGATACGCCGTATTGGCGTCTGAAGACGCTGATGGACGCGTGGTGTGCGCTGTGGTTCTGGCCGGTGCAGAGCGCTGCGCTGCTGGACGGTTCGCATGAGGTGTTCCAGCGGGGCGTCGAGCTGGTTGAGAAGGTGGCGGCCGGTGATGACGACGGCGTGTTGATGTCGTGGGAGGCGGAGGCGCTTCCCGGGTTCGGCGCCGAGTCCGAGCAGTTGAGTCTCACGCGGGACGCTGTGGAGCGGCGGCGGGCCGGGCGGCGCAAGGAGCAGGTGCCGGAGCGGCGGCGGGCGGTTGTCTCGCTGACGGACTTGGACGACTGGCTGGAGTTCGCGGAGTCGTTGCTTGGGCGACGGGATGTTCCGGGGGACTCGCTGGTGTCCGAGTTCGAGCGGCTGGATGAGCTGGAGACGTATGAGGATGCGCTGCCGGATCTGATGGGCATGGAGGGGGCCCATCGGTTGGAGGAGCGGTATCCGTGGGCTGCGGTGGCGCGGGATGTTTCAGGGCAACAGGGGTTCTTTCATTGGGATTTGGAGTTCGCGCAGGTATTTACGCGGGGTGGGTTTGATTTGCAGGTGGGGAATCCGCCTTGGGTTCGGCCTCGGTGGGAAGAGGACGTCGTACTGGCCGAGATAGAGCCGTGGTTCGCACTCGTCAACAAGCCTGGCGCTACAGAATGGAAGCTACGGAGAGAGGAAGTAATTACACACAGCGCAAGCAACGCAGAGTACTACTTGACAGAAATCGCCTCCAATGTCGGAGCTGTCTCTGCGCTAAGCAGTCCAGCAACGTACCCATTCTTGACAGGAACTCAACCTGACCTCTATCGCGCATTCATGTGCCGCACATGGGACTCTAACGCGCCAGCCGGAATCATCGGACTCATCCACCCCGATTCTCATTTTGCAGGAAACAAAGAGGGTCGCCTTCGAGCCGCCACTTATCGCCACCTCCGAATTCACGCCCATTTCCAGAATCTTCGCCTGCTATTCAGCGAGGTAACCTGGACCAAGGAATTCGGAGTGCATATCTATGGAACTCTCCAAGAGGTATCTTTCACCCATGTCAGTTGGCTATTCGACCCTGCACCTCTGATCAACTCATTCTCTCACGACGGCAACGGGCCGTTCCCCCGTATCAAACACGAGGGACATTGGGACCTTCGCCCTCATAGCGCCCGCCTGGTGGAAGTTAATGAGAGTGTCCTAACACGGTGGCAACGCCTCGCAGGCGAGGAGAGCAGCCCCATCCTTGAGACGCGTCTGCTGTATCCAGTCAGCACAGCTGAGCAGAACGCGATCGACGCGCTCGCAGTGACCGCGGTGCGTCTCGCAGATTACAAACCAGCTATCACGCGCGGTTTGGACGAAAAGGGAGCCAAGGACGCAGGCCTTATCCGCTGGGAGACAGTCCACCCTAAGGACTGGAAAGACGTGATCCTGCGCGGTCCCCAGATTTCGATCGCGACCCCCTTCGCCAAGCAACCGCCTAACACGTCCCGCGTTGACCCACCTGTACGGATTACCGATCTCCATCCTGCCAGCGTGCCGTCCAGCGATTACCAACGCGCCTGCAGCATCAGCGATTTCCTCGCGGCACAGGACCAATGGAACGGCCGACCATACACAGAATATTTCCGTGCCGCATGGCGAGAGATGATCCCTTCGGCCACTGAGCGCAGCCTCTTCGTGGCGCTCATCCCTCCGGGCCCGTCACACATCCACGGCATGCGAAGTATGGCATGCTCAAATAACCGCACAACCGCCCTAACCGCAGGCTTTTGGTCTACATTGCCCGTGGACTACGCCGTGCGCATCACGGGACGTGGACATCTAGACGTTGCAGATGCTCGCACACTTCCCGCACCGACTTCAGAGCATCCTCTCGCGGACGCACTCCTATTGCGCACTCTTCGCCTTAACTGCCTCACCTCGGCCTATGCCCCCCTCTGGTCGGAACTGTATAAATTGACGTGGCCTGCCTATGAGGACTGGTCTTATCCCTGGCCAGGGATGCGCCCACTTGCCAGGAATATCACCCCCGAATGGGGGCCAGAAACACCTCTGCGATCGGAGCGCGAGCGCCGTGCCGCATTGGTTGAGCTTGATGCCCTTGTAGCCGTATGGCTAGGAATCAGCGCTGACGAACTTGTGGCGATCTACCTCTCTCGTTTCCCTCAACTCGTTGGATATGAAAGCGAGATGCAGTTCGATGCCAAGGGGCGCCGCCTCGCCGACAACTACAACGCTTACGGCCACGGCCAGACCAAGCAGGACTACCTCGACCTCATGGCCCACCTGGACGACCCGGAGAACACCCCACCCCCGGCTGGCTACCAAGCCCCCTTCTACAAGGCGGACCGAGAAGCCGAAATGCGTGCCGCCCACGCCCACTTCCAGTCCCGCCTGGACGCCGAGATCGCAGCCGGCCGCTGGACCCCGTAGACGCGCCGGTGCCCCGTGACCAACTGTGAACGGTCACGGGGCACTGGAACGGTCACGCTTCGCTCTACACAATGTGCTGAGCGGCGAATCCAACGAACTCAGTCCAGGTGCTCGGCGCGATGCTCAACTCCGGGCCCGCCTTGTCCTTCGAGTCCCGCACATGCAGGGCCCCAGCCCAAGCGGCGACCTCGACGCACTCGCCGCCCGAGCCCGTGCTGTAACTGCTCTTGCACCAGGCCGACTCAGGCACCGACCGTCCGGGCTTCTCGACGTTCATCTCTCTCCAAGCAACTTCTCGACGAGGGCCAGCGACTCGCGCGGAGTGAGTGCCTGCGCCCGCAGGATGCCGTACTGCTCCTCGATCTCCCGCACCGACCTCCGCTCCGTGTAGAGACGGCTGTCCTTGTACGCCTCCACGTACGCGATCCTCTGCCCTTCCTGCGTCTCGATCAAGCTGAACGGGCCATCCAATCCAGCATGCTCTTCCCGCTCGATCGGCATCACCTGGATTTCGACGTTCCGATGCTGGCCGCACAGCAGGATCTGCTCCAACTGGCCGCGCATCACGGCCCATCCGCCCAGCGGACGGCGTAGGACGAACTCCTCGATGACGAAGCTGATGGTGGGCATCGGGGTGCGGGAGAAGATCTCCTGACGTGCCAGGCGGGCAGCCACCCGCTGACCGATGGTCTCCTCGTCCAACAGAGGCCGCCACATGGCGAACACCGCCCGCGCGTACTCCTCTGTCTGCAACAGGCCGGGCACCGCCTTCGTCGCGTACACGTGCCGGGCAACCGCCTTCGCCTCGTACCGCGCCGCATCCCGAAAGAACGCCGGATACTGCGCCCGCCCCACCTCCTCCTTCCCCGCCTTCAACACCCCACCCGCGCCCAGCACTTCATCAGCCCGGTCGATGAACTTGGGCGACGGAATCCGCCTCCCCTGCTCGAACGACGCGATCGTCGCCGCCGAGTACCCGGTCCGCGCCCCCAACTCCGCCCGGTCCATCCCCGCCCGTTCCCGGCACAGCTTCAACTGCCGCCCGAACACGAGCAGGATCCCCGCCCCGACCTCGCGCTCACCGCCGCCCGCGCCGTCCTCTTCCCGCTCCTCCAAGCCCGGCACCTCCCGTACGCCACCACCGACCGCCACGGCCACCGCTCCGGAGACCAACGCGCCCCGCGGAAGGCCGGTCACGCCTCACCGCGCGTACAACCGCACACCGGCCGCGTACAACCGGCATCCGTCAGCGCGTTACACCTGTTCAACGTTACGCACAGTCAGCAACCGTTGACCACATGAAGTCAGCAACTTCCCCACAAGGACACACACCGCACTCTCCGACCCCCACGCACGAGTTCGCCATGCGCTTCACCTCGACCCCACGCGGCGCCCGCCTGGCCCGGCGTCTCGTCTCGCACCGCCTCAACGACTGGGGCCACCCCTACACCTCACCCGCCAACGAGACCATGACCCTGATCGCCGCCGAGCTCACCGCGAACGCCGTCCAGCACGGCCACGTCCCCGGCCGCGACTTCCACCTGCGCCTCACGTTCGCGGAACCCGACGGCGTGCTCCGCGTCGAGGTCACGGACACCCGCACGGAGAGACTCCCGCCCCCGAGCGCACCGGCCCCAAGCACCGAGTCCGGCCGCGGCCTGCTCCTCGTAGAAGCGCTCGCGCACGACTGGGGCGTCACACCACGCACGGCGGCACCCGGCAAGACCGTATGGGCAGAGCTCCTTCTGCCGACGGCACCGACCGTGCCTTAGCCCAGACCCACGGCGGCCGCGAGGCCCTTCCCCCATGCTCCGGCCGGACCCGGCCAGGCGAGGGGCGTGAAGAGCGCGACCACCAGCAATACGAGCGACCCCACAGCCGATAGCTTCAGTGCGCCCATCACATAAGCATCCAAGGTCCAGGGCAGCTCATTGATCGCCTGAGCCACGAGCAGAAAAGTGAACCAATACGTCGCCAAACCCAGGACAACCGCCGAAATGGTGAACAGCACCATTCCCCACAGGGATGCATCAGATCCGTACGCGGCTCGGATCGATGTCACGACCAGCATTGGGGTACAGAGTAGGACGAGGCAGAGCACCCACACCAGACCGACCAGGAATCGCTGGACAGGGCCGAGGGGCTTCAGCGCGCGGGTCCTGACCGCCGTGGGGGAAGCCTTGGCCTTGGAGGACTTCCCCTGGGCACTCCCGCCGGACGGCTTCGCGGCGACCGGACGCCTCCCGTCATCGGAGTGTGGTACCAGCTGCCCCTCGATGACCTGCGTAGCGGCCGGCATTCCATCCGGCCCCGACATCTCCTCGCCGAGCAGCCGCAAATCATCGCGCACCCGGCCCAGTTGCTCCTCGGCCAGCTCCAGGAACTGCGTGAACTGCTCGCCCTCCTCACTCGGCGTCGCCGCAGGGGCCGCCGTCTCGGCATCGGTGCGGGCGACCGCCTCCGCCCTGGCCTGTTCCTGTTCCCGCCGCTCCTCAGCACGCCGCCGCAGGGCCAGTTCCGCTTGGGCCCGCGTGAGCAGTGCCTCCGCCTTCTCACGCTCGCGTACAGCGTCGCGCATCATCTGCTGCGTCTTCATGACGCGGAGTTCGGCGGCCCGCAACTGCTCCTGCATCTCGGCCAGCGCCTCGGCACGCCCCTCGGCCCTCGCCCGCCGCGCCTCCTCCTCCAGCTCCACGCAGCGGGCCTGCAGCTCGGCCTGGGTGAGGCTCAGCGTCCGGATCAGCAGGGTGACGCGCTCCTGGGTCAGCTCCAGGGCCGCGCCGCGCATCCCGGCCCGCACCAACTCCTGGGCCGTACCGCCGACTTCACCATGGAGGTGGAACTGCGCGATGTACTGGTTGTTCTGGGCCTGGTACACATGCGCGTTGTCCGAGGCGCGGCCCCGGATGTCGGCCTCTCTCCGGCGCTCCGGGCCGGGTGGCTCGATACCGCTCACCGTTCGGCATCCCCCGAGATCTTCGATCCACCGGGCCGCACACCCCTGACCCGACCACGCCAACCCACCCACGGTAACGCAACCGCCTTGGGGCTCATGGATGTTGTCTGTCCCGTTACGCCCCGCTCCTGCGTCGCTTCGGGTGCGAGCGACGCCGTTTCCTATACGGTGCCGGGACCGTCGAGGAAGCGAAGCAGCACGGCGGCCTCCGCGCGCAGCCGCGCGGCTCGGTCGGCGTGCGCGGGCGCCGTCAACTGCGCTGCGACCTCCAGTCGCTCGGCGGCTTCGGCGCGTACGACATCCACCACACCGCGCTCGCTCAGCTCACGCCGCGCTGCCTCGGTGGCGCCAACACCAACCGGCGACAGCTCAAGGGCCAAGCCGCGGAGCTCGGCTTCGCCCACGGACACCGCCTCAGCATTGTCCAGCGCAGCAAGTGTCGCGCGCAGGGCGCTCACCGCGGCCTTGTCACGGGCGCGCATCGCTTCCGGCAGTGCTTGACGCATACGAAGACGCAAAGACATGCCGGTGACCTTATGGCGGCGCCCCTGGACCCACAACGCGATATACGCAGGGCGCGCCGAGGGACGGGGGTTCGTGCCTTCTCCGGGACGGGCTATCCCACGCCCACGGCGGACACCAGGCCCCGCCCCCATGCGCCGAGCGGGCCGGGCAAGGTGAGGGGGGTCCAACAGGAGGCCAGCGTTACTGCGAATTCCACCAGAGCGAAGGCCAGGACTCCGGACAGGACAGCATCGCTTGGATTTCCAGCTTCGAGTGCCCACATCGCCAGACCATGGGTAAGTCCCCACGCTGCCAAGCCCACCAGAACCGTCACGATGGTGAACGGCACGACTTTCCAGAGAGACGCACCCGAAGCGTAGGCGGCTCGGACCGACGTGACGACGAACATCGGGATGCAGGCCGGGATCATGGCAAGCACGCACATCACACCGACCACGAATAGTTCGAAGAAGACCCAAGCGGGCGAAGCGGGCACAGGCACTGAACCGGACCGACCCGGCGTGGAAATCGCCCCGTCATCGGCGGGCCGGACGGGGACCGCCTCCCGGGGAGCCGGTGGCGCGCCTTCCGCGGGGTGCCGCAGCCCCTGACCCTCGATGACGCGGTCGGCGAGATTCCCACGGTTCTGTGTGGCCGTCTCCTCGCTCAGCCGCCGCAGATCGTTACGCACCGCGCCGAGTTCCGCCTCGGCTCTCTCCAGGATGTCGGTGAACTGCTCACCCTCCTCGTTCAGTTGGGCCGTGCGTGCCGGCTCGTCCTCGGCGCGCGGTGCTTGTCTCCGACGGGCTTCTCGCTCGTCCCGCCGCTCCTCGGCACGCCGTCGCAGAGCCAGTTCCTGTTGTGCCCGCGTGAGCAATGCCTGGGTCCTCTGACGCTCGCGCTCGGCTTCGCGCATCATCTGCTGCGCCTTCATGACGCGGAGTTCGGCCGCCCTCAGCTGCTCCTGCGCCTCGGCGAGCGCCTGAGCCCGCCCTTCGGCCATCGCCCGCCGTGCCTTCTCCTCCAACTCGGCGCAGCGCGCCTGCCACTCGCCCTGCGTGAGACTCAGTGCCCGGATCAGAAGGTCGACACGCTCCTGCGTATGCTCCAGGTCCCTCCCGTGCGTTCCGGCTTGCGCCGTCGCTCCTTCCGGAGCACCGGCGCCTCCGTGGAGGTGCACATGGGAGATGAACTGACTGCCCTTGGACTGGTAGACGTGCCCGTTGTCCGACGCGCTGCCCCATGTCTCAGGCTGTCGCCGGACTTCTCCTCCGGGGTCTTCCGCACCGCTCATGGTTCAGTGATGTGCTGAGTGATGTGCTGGTCACCCATCGACTGGTAGACGCTGGCGTTTCCCGAGGCACGCGCTTCCAGTCGTACGTCACCGCGGATCGCCTGCCGGGGCGGGGCCGAGGCCAACTGAGCCAACAGCGTGCGCAGTTCCTCGGCGGCACGAGGGTGCTCGCCGAGCAGTCCCGCGATTCGCTGCGCCCACTCCCTTGCGAGGCCCTCGCCGGCCTCGGCGTCTCCGCTCTCCGCGGCCGACAGCAGCGTCCGGCGCGACGCGTCCAGTTCTCGCCCGACCTCGTCCGTACCCTGTGGGCGGTACCGCTGCCACACGGTCACGATTCCGTCGCGGGTCTGCTGCCAGGCCTCGCCCACGAGGAGCGCCACGACCGCTGCCCCTGCCTCCCCTGCCAGAGTGAGCAGATACGGGTCCATGGGTACCCCCGAAATTCCGACCGACCGGGACATACGGTATCCCAACTGCCCTGGAACCAGGTGGTGTTGCGACGACCGTTCTGCATCCGGACGGCGGCGCACGATCTCTTGCGCCCCTCGCGTCACTCACGTGGCTCGGCGGCTCAGCTGGTTGACGACGAAGGCCGGGCTCTCCGTGACGAAAGAACGCGATTTCGGCCATGGGCTGCTCATACGAGCCGCGAATCGGGAGACGTTGTCAGACGTCCGCCATACGGTTGATCCGTACAACTACTGCAGCATCCTGGGGACGAAGGAGTGCGTCGCGAGACCGGCCCTGGCCGCGGCACAGGTCCGCGGCAGCTTGATCCAACTCACGACGACGTACCCTCGCCACCGCATCCGAAGCCCCCCATCAGGCAGAATCGACATGGACGTACACGGGGCCCACGGAGCCATTCCGTCGACCGAACGGGACGCGAGGACACATGTCGCTGGAGGACAGCACCGGCAGCCGCGCGGCGGCGCGGGAGCAGCAGTCGCTGTTCAGCCGCTACCAGGACGACGCCTCCGCCGAGGACAGCGGCGGCTTCCGGGTGGAGGTCGGCGCGGACGGCCGGGGCACCGACGTGGAGCTGGAGCTGCCCGATCCGGAGGCGGAGGAGAGCGCGGACCGGATCACGGCACCGTACGACCCGTCCAAGATCGAGATCCAGACCAGTAACCCGACCATCAACCTGTTGATGTCCCGGCTGAGCAACGGCATGATCGACCTCGCCCCGGACTTCCAGCGACGTGCCGGGATCTGGTCGGACGAGCAGCAGAGTCGGCTGATCGAGTCGCTGCTGCTGCGTATCCCGATCCCGTCCTTCTACGCTGCCGAGCTCGACGACGCCTCGTGGGCGCAGGACAGCTCGTGGGCCATCGTCGACGGCATTCAGCGACTGACGGCGATCGCCCGCTTCATCGCGCCGCAGGCCCTCGCGGAGGTGGCCGGGATCGACGCGGGGCCGCTGCGTCTGCGGGGGCTGGAGTATCTGCGGGACAGCTTCGAGGGCAAGGGCTACAACGACCTCTCCGGGCGGCTGCAGATCCGGCTGAACGAGACGCAGGTCGTCGTGCACGTCATCCGGCCCGGGACGCCGGAAGAGGTCAAGTTCAACATCTTCGCCCGGATCAACACCGGGGGGCTGCCGCTCACCCGGCAGGAGATCCGGCACGCCCTGGTTCCGGGGCCGGCCCGGCAGCTGCTGTCGTCGCTCGCCGAGTCGGTGGAGTTCCGGACCGCGACGAGCGACGGCGTCTACAGCGAGCGTATGGCCGACCGGGAGATGGTGCTGCGCACCCTGGCCTTCCGGCTGACGCCGCCCGCCTCGTTCAAGGCGCAGGACTTCGACCAGTTCCTCGCGCTCACCATGCGGCAGATCAACCGGCTCTCGCCCGAGGAGCGGGACGCCCACGCCCTCGACTTCAAAAAGGCCATGCTGACGGCCTGGGGGATCTTCGACGGGCACGCCTTCCGCAAGCTCTACCCAGGTCAGACACGCCGCTCGCCGGTCAACAAGGCCATCTTCGAGACGGTCGCGGTGAACCTCGCCGAACTCTCCGACGACGAGCGCGCCACGCTGGTAGCGTCCCGCGAGAAGGTGATCGAGGGCTTCCAACAGCTCATGACCGACCGGGACTTCGAGCGGGCCGTGTCCGTGGGGACAGGTGACCGCGCCAAGGTCGTCACGCGGTTCGGGCGGGTCCGCGATCTCTTCCGTACCATCCTGGAGAGCGACGGGGGCGGCGCGCGGTGATCGACCAGTTGTCACTACGCAATTTCAAGGCGTTCCGGTCGGCGGACATCCGGCTCGCCCCGGTCACCCTGCTCACCGGCCTCAACTCCTCCGGGAAGAGCACGGTCCTGCAGGCCCTCGCCATGCTGCGCCAGTCGTACGAGTCGGGCACCCTGTACCCCACCGACGAGGAGTCGCCGTACAGGGGCTTCCTGCTGGACGGCGATCTGGTGGAGCTGGGGACCGGGCAGGACGCGCTCCACGAGGACTTCGGGCCCACGGAGGGACTACCCGGCCCGGTGATCACCGTGGAGTGCCGTACAGACCAAGGACGGACATACTCGTGGTCGGCCGGGTACGCGCCAGAGCAGGATGTGCTGCCTCTTCTCAGCTGGAAGGGCGGACCGGTGTACTGGGACGACGCCCCGTTGTTCTCACGGGGCTTCCAGTACCTCAAGGCCGACCGCATCACGCCGGCCACCAGTTACCCCCGGTCCCACCACCAGGCGATCGGCCTCGGCTTCCTCGGTGCGCGCGGCGAACACACCGTCAACTTCCTGCGGCACCATGCCCAGGACGTCGTGCCGGACGGTCCGCTGCGCCATCGCGAGGCGCGCGCCCACACGCTCCTGGACCAGGTCGTGGCATGGATGCAGGAGCTGTGCCCGGGGGTCAACCTGGAGGCGACGGAGATCCCCGGGATGGACTCCGTCCGGCTCAGCTACGGGTTCGGCGGCACGACCGGCCTGAACTCCTCACGCCGGCGCCGCCCCACCAACGTCGGCTTCGGTCTCACCTATGCCCTGCCGATCGTCGTGGCCTGTCTGACGGCGACGCCGGACAGCCTGATCCTCCTCGAGAATCCCGAGGCCCATCTCCATCCACGTGGTCAGTCCCGGATGGCCGCACTGATCGCCGCCGCCGCGTCCGCCGGGGGGCAGCTGATCGTGGAGACGCACAGCGACCACGTCCTCGACGGCACCCGCCTCGCCGTCAAGCAGGGCCGGCTGAAGGCCGTGGACACCGCCATCCACTACTTCCGGGGCAACGGCGCCGGCGTGGAGATCGTCTCCCCGGTCGTCGGCGAGGACGGCGCGCTCTCCGAATGGCCCGAGGGCTTCTTCGACGAGTCCGACAACACCCTCGACCAGCTTCTCGGCTGAGCGCCTCGCTCACTGCCGGCATTTCTCACACGCCAGGGGGCGCATCAGTGGTGCTGATGATCTTCAACGAGAAATCCTGTGTCTCCGAGTCCTCGAAGGACGAGGCGGGGCAGGCCATGCGCGACTTCATCAAGGTCTGCCGGGAGATCTGGAGGATCCACCGCGGTTCGACACTGGTGAGCGAAGTCCGCCTGGAGGACATCGAGTTGGCCCCCGGCTACTATCTCCGGCAGTGGCGCAACGAGCCGGGGAACCACGACGCCTGGCAGTTCATGCGCAAGGTGCTGCAACGCAAGGCCCCATTGTCCGGCGTACTGCCCAAGCCCCAGGACGACCAGGACAGCGAATACCGCCACGAGGGCGTCCAGGTGCTCGGCCTGGCCGCCGCGCACATCATGAAGTCACAGTCCCTGGCGGTCAGTCTGCTCACAGCCCCCTGCTGGGACGTGCCCTGGGTCAAGGTGGAATACGAACTCCTCGACGAGGACGGCCACATCGAGGACACCGCAGACGTCAGACACGCCGCGTCCCGCGCCCATACCGCGGAACACGAGGAGTGGATCCGCAAGACCGCGGCGGCCTCCGCGACGACGGGCGCGGACGTGTGGTCCAAGCGCCAGGACCTCTTCCCGTACCTCCAGTTCGCGCCCGGCGTGGAGAAGAACCTCAGGGAACTGCCAGGCGTGGCGGTCACCTCCGTGGGCGAGGAACTGCGCCGCCTGAACACGGCCGCCGAGGCATGGCGCCCCGGCGAGGCGGAGCCGCCCTGGGCCGTCAAGGTCGTCCCCGAGAGCGACACCCGCATCAACCTCGGCCTCTGCGAATTCACCGACTGCGACGGCGTCAAGCGACTGTTCAGCCTCCACGTCCGCTACAACCCGGCACCGGGCCGCATCCACTTCCGGCTGATCGGCGAGGAGGGGAAGATCCGCATCGGCTACGTCGGCCGAAAGCGGCTGGAGGACGGGGTGCCGCGCAGGGCGCGCTGACGAGCGCATACAGACACTCCGCGCCCGCATGTCAGGGAGAAGATCCGGCCAACCTGCCCGATCGAGGCCTCACCCGCGACAAGCCTCGTGCGTGCCGCGTTCGTTCTGGGTACAACTGGCCTACGCGCGAGGCCGGTTCTTCAGCCTCAGCTCGAACACGGCTCGGGGGGCGGTAGTTGAAGAAGGCGAGCGCATCAGGTCCGGAAATACCGATCTCTCTCGTGGACGCCGCTTCCGCCGGTCCACCCGGGACCACTCAGGTGACCCGGCACTTGTGTGCGGCGGCCTACAACCATCCGCCCTTCCGGAACAAGGTGATCCACGAGCTCGTCGACAGGCATGAGCACGTGCTGGCTCCCTCATTCGGTGTCGATGTCGTGGCAGTCGTATGGCATTGCCTGCGGGCCCGCCGCATCGAGGCATTGCGTGAGGTCGCCGTACTCGCGGTCTACCTGATATCCGCCCTGATCCAGCCCGGCCCGACGCTACTCGTCGCGTACGTCTCGGCCGCGGTCCGCGCCCCGCAATGGAGAACCGACTACCGCAAGAAGAAGAGGCTGACGGCAAAGACCCCTCCCTCTTCATGGCCGGACCACTACCTCACCGTGGCGGCCCTCGCCCTCAACGCGTTCCTCGCTCCGCTCCTCTACCTCCTCATGCTGATCGCCTTGGTGGCGCCGAACGCAGCGTTCTTCACAGCGCACTCAGGCGATGATTCCGCCGTCGCGCGTCTCGTGACCAGCCTGGCCGATGCCACATCGGGCCCCTCTCTCGTGGTTCTCCCGGCGCTGTTCGCACTGATCACTTTTGCGGTACGCGCCGTTCGCGAGCGAACCAGAGATCTCATCGCGCACAGCGACGACTTGCGTCCCGCGCTTCCCCTCGAATCCTCCGGTGGGCTCGCCAGGTTGCAAGGCCCTTTCACAACGGCACTGCTCCGGTTGCGGCGTCAACAGCTGAAGACGCACGTCATGTACGGATTCGCTGTCTTTCTGGGCGCCGGGCTGGAGCACTCCTCGTGGTCCTTCGCCTCACACCTGCGGCCCGAGAAGGCTGGTGACGCGCCTGTCGGACCATTACTGAAGAACGACGAACCGATCGACGCCATACGCGAGGGAATGCTCGGCTTCCGGAAGACGGAGGCCAGCACGGGTGACCGACTGTCGGAGATCGTGGTCACGGACTACGTGTACTCGCCGTCCGGCCATGCCGCGTACGTGAACGAACCAGCCGCGCGGGAGGTCGCGATCAAGTCCGACGAGCTGGTGCGGCACTTCCTGGGTATACGGGTCGGCTCCTGGGACGACGACGTCATCGTCTCCACTTTCGTACGAGCGAGTACGCACGGGGGCATCCTCTACCTCGAAGTCATCGTGCACGTCCTACTGCCCGTCAAAAGCGCCTACCGCAAGCCCGTTGCGCGGGTCGAGCAGGGGGCCAACCGTTACGCGGTGCTCGACATACCGGCCAACATCACCCGTGCGATTCCCCGCAACACCTGGTGGCTGCTCCGTTCCGTAGGTGCCGCCGCCAGGGAGGAAAACGCCAAAGAAGGGGATTCCAACCCCGTGTTCAGCGTGCGGCACGAGGCTGCCACATGGCGGCACGATCACTACTTCCAGCGCCTCGACGCGGAGCGCTACATCAAGACGGTCGAGCGGCGGATCGTGTCCTCGATCAAGGATCTACTCAAGGAGAAGAAGATCAGCGCCGATGAGTTCGCCGCCGCAGCCGATCAGGTCATCAACAACGGAATCATGATTTCCGGCGGCACCTTCATGCGCAACAACTTCAACACCGGCGACAGCGCCCAGCAGTACCAGGCGGCCAGTTCCGAAGCGAACCCCGCACCAGCGGCACAGAGTTGAGGAGCACATCATGTCCGAGGTGAACGAGAATTCCGGCTTTGTCATCACCGGGGGAAGCATCAGCGGCAGCAACCTCTCGACCGGCGACAACGTCACACAACAAATCGGCGACACTGGTTCGTCCCAAGATGCGTTGAAGCAGGCATTCGAACTCATCGAACAGATACGAGGCTCGCTCTCTGCGGAATCAGACAGCACACTGCGTGAGGAGATCGCGGACAGCCTCGACGACACGACCGATGCCCTCAACTCCCAGTCGTCCTCCGACGAATCCACGTGGCGTCGGCGGCTGGACCGAATCAGCCGTGCAGTAGGACGCCTCGGCGAACGCGCCACGTCCCTCACGGAGCCCCTTGGCCAGCTCGCCGGCGCCGTCGCGGTCGTTGCCGGAATCGCCGGGCACTGATCAACTACCTTCTGGCCGGTTCACAGCACCTCTCCCCGCGCGATCTGGGTCGCGACGAAGCTCATGTGCTGGGTGTGCCCTGCTCTGATCCAAGTCTCCGCGTTCCCTGAGCCCTTGGAGCCCTCCCCTCGTGCGCACTCGTCCAACCAGCGCTCGCCGTCGCTGAAGTCGGCACCGCGAAACGCCTCGGACCCGGTGATCCAGCGGGCCGTGCCCCGAACCCGGCCCACCCGATCACTTCCTCTGGTGGGCACCCGCCCGATGAGGAAGCCGTCCGACGCGGTGTACCGCATCAGCCCCCACGGCGGCCCAAGAGCCCGCACATGAGGGAGGTTCGCGCTGAACGCGTGCTCCACCGAGTAATCGCCGTAGACCAGAGCTCTCGGGAAAGCCAGGCGGGCAGCACGCACCGCCCGGTAGAGCTGTCTGTCGTAGCGCGGAGCGACGTAGGCGACCTCCGCGCCGGGGCTGTCGTGCAGGCGCGGGAAAGCGCCGGAGGTCAGGACGATCGTCCGCCACGTGACGAGCGTGCCCATCAGGTCGAGGGCCACGATGGCCTTCTTGCTCGTCTCCGCCGCATCCGCCACCGCGCCCACGTCGAGGATGAGGTCCAGCTGCGAGGGCGGCAGGCAGAGCCGATCGATCAGGCTCAGCAGCTCCGTCGGCTGAGGCTCGTCCGGCGGGGTGTCGACCAGGACGCGTATTCCGATGCCGCGCCCGCTGAGGAAGGCGAGGTCGGCGGCGTAGCGCTGGAGCGTGGGGTCTCGTTCCGGGCCGGTCACCAGCCGTAGGCCACTGCGGGTCATCAGCCGCCACAGACTCACCGCGGTCCCGTGGAGACTGCCATCGACATGGACGGGGTCCACCCAGCCGGGCATCCCGTCCGTCGCCTCGATCAGCTGGTCCATGCGCGGAGTGAGCCAGCGGTCGAGTGCGGCCTGGTCACGGTCCGGACTCTGAACCGGTACAGCACTCTCGCCGCGCGTACGCTCCCGGCCGGTGTACGGCACGAGCGTCCACAACGGCGCGATACGTCGCCGTATCCGCACATCCAGTTCCGCATACGCGTTCCAAGCATCCCGCCGTGCGGGCAGTACCGGTACATAGATCGGCTCGACCATCGCGGCTCCCCCAGACCCCGCTGCATCGCCGTATCACCCCTGGTTGAAGCGTGAAGTGGAACGTTCGGTGACGAAAGAACGCGGTTTCGGCCAAGGACCGCTCATATGAGCCGCGAATCGGGAGACGCTGTCAGATGCCCGCTATACGGTTGATCCGCACAACTTCCTGGGGACGAAGGAGTACGTCGTGAGGCCGACCCTGGCCGCCGCACAGGTCCGTGGCAGCTTGATCCAATACCTCACGACGACATACGCCCTCACCGACGGAGACACGCGCCTGGCGTTGGAGCGCTTCCTCGGGCACCCCGAGACGGGCATCTTCCGCGGCCCGTACCTGCGCATCAGGACGCCGTTCCACAAGGCCGACGACGGCTGGCAGCAGCATCTTGAGTGGGCGCCCGGCTTTCCGCCGTACCGGCACCAGGCCAAGGCGTGGGAACGGTTGAGCACTCTGCACGGGCCGGCGCAGCCCACGCTGATCACCACGGGGACCGGCTCCGGCAAGACCGAGTCCTTCCTCGTGCCCGTGCTCGACCACTGCCGGCGGGAGAAGGCGCGTGGGAGGCGCGGGGTCAAGGCAGTCCTGCTGTACCCGATGAACGCGCTCGCCACCGACCAGGCGGGGCGCATCGGCGACTATCTCGCGCAGCCGGAACTCGCCCAGGTCACCGCCGGGCTGTACATCGGTGACCGGCCCGACACCGACTTCCGGCGGGTGCTGACCCGGCGCGAGGAGATGCGGCTCACACCTCCCGATGTGCTGATCACCAACTACAAGATGCTCGATCTGCTGTTGCAGCGCGGAGAGGACCAACCTCTGTGGAAGGGCGCCGACATCGCGTTCGTGGTGCTCGACGAGTTCCACACGTATGACGGGGCCCAGGGCACCGACGTCGCGATGCTGCTGCGCCGGCTGGCCTCGGCCACCGGGCAGAGCAGGCCGGGGCGGCCGCTGGGGGCGATCTGTCCCGTTGCGACGTCCGCGACCCTCGGCGAAGGCGGCTCCGGCGGCCGGGACGGCAGCATCCTCGATGTGGCGGCCCAGGTCTTCGGGCTGCCGTTCGCGCCGGACGCCGTGATCGGTGAAGAGCGCATGTCCGCCGTGCAGTTCACCGGGGAAGTGGACTACGAGCTGCCCGAGCCGCCAAGCCCGAAGGATGTCATCGAGTTCTCCGGCGGCCCCGGCGTGGAAGCCCGTCCCGACCTGCTGGACCTCAACGGGCTGGCAGAAAAGCTTCTCGGGCGGCGCGGGCTCGACGCGTTCCAGCTCGGCAGGCTGCTCAAGCGGCACGACTTCACCCACGGTGTGCTGTGGCTCCTGGACGGCGAGCCGCTCGGCGAGTGGGAACTACGGGACCGGATGAGCCGGTTCGGGTATGCGTGGGCGCGGGCCGCACGGGAGAATCCGAGGCTCGTGCTGCAGGCCCTGTCGCGTTTCGTGGCGTTGCTGTCCGCCGCGCGGGATCCGGAGTCGGACGAGAAGCGGCCCCGGCCCCTGCTGCACATCGAGGCCCACCTGTGGGTGCGGCCCGTCACGCGCGTGCTGCGCGGTGTGGGGCCGACGCCGGAGTTCCGCTGGTACGAGGACGACCGGACCGCGGCACGCAGAGCGGCCCTCGCCGCACCTCCCGCGGGTGGTGACGAGGACGAGCGGTCGTCCGGGTCATGGCCCTCCGGTGACGCCCGGCGGGCGCGGGCGCAGCCCGGGACGGACACGGCGGTGCGGCCCGCGGCCGTACATCTGCCCGCCGTCTACTGCCGCAACTGCGGACGGTCCGGGTGGGCCGCACTGTCCCCGGAAGCCGATCCGCAGCAGCTGGTGATGGCGCAGGACAAGGTGTGGCGCGCGGGAATCGGCCGCGACAAGCGGCGCATCCGGTACTTCATCGCCGCCACTCCCGCCGAGCGGGACGAGGCACTGGGCGCCCTCACCGGCGCCAGGGCGTCGTCGGGAAGCGGCGTCGACCCGCTCTCCGTCGTCGTGCTGGACGGCGCCCAGGGGACGTACCGGCTGCCGACGGCCGCGGACCGCGACGAGCTGCAGGACGGCTGGTTCGCGCTGGCCATCACCGACAAGAAGTCCGCGGACCGAGCGGCCGTCGACGACCGCTGCCCGGCTTGCAACACGGACAACGGGATCCGGTTCCTCGGTACGTCGCTCGCTGCCCTGGCCTCGGCCACGGTCACCCAGCTGTTCACGGGCGGCGACATCGCGCTCGTCCCGGAGGAGCGCAAGACGCTGCTCTTCAACGACTCGACGCAGGACGCCGCGCACCGGGCGGGCTACGTCGCCAACGCCTCGTACAAGTTCTCCTTGCGGTCGCTGCTCGCGCACGCCCTCGACGGCTCCCCGGAGCCACTGGCGCTCAACGACCTGATCGGGAACGTCCTCGACTCCGTCGACGACCCGCAGGCACTGGCCGCCGTGGTGCCGCCCGACCTGCACGACGAGCCCGGTGTGGACCGGCTGCTGTCCGGGCGGGGTACCGGGGACGCCCGTACGTGGAAGCTCATCGGTGAGCGGCTGGCCTTCGCCACCGTCATGGAGTTCGGTCTGCGCTCGCGTCAGGGGCGCACCCTGGAGCTCACCCGCACCGCCGCCGCCGAGGTCGCCGTCGAGGACCCGGAGCGGCTCACCGCCCTCGCGCGTGATCTGCATCTTTCCCTGCCCGGCCAGTTGGTCGCGGTGGGAGGGCTGCCGACACCCGAGCGCTATCTGGCGTTCGTCCGCGGGCTGCTGGAGCGGGTACGGCAGCGCGGAGGCGTCCGGCACCGGTGGCTGGAGCCGTGGATGCGGGACGCGGGTGTCACCCGGTTCAAGGTGTGGGGCGGGCGGCCGGACGGCATGCCGGCCTTCCCGGACGGGGTGGCGGCTCCGCGGTTCCTGCTCGACGGGCCCAAGGAGAAGTCGACCTTCGACGCGGCCACCGGCAGGCTCGGCTGGTACCAGGACTGGACCCGGCGCTGCCTCGGCCTGGACGCGGCCGGTGCGAGCGAGTACCTGCGCCGGCTCCTGCCCGTGCTGGCGGAGGAGCATGTGCTCGCGGTGCGCACGGCGCAGGACCGGACCACCAAGGTCTACGGCCTCCAGCCCGGGCACATCGAGGTGCGCCTGCTGGACGACGCGGTGGTCAACAAGGCGTTCGTCAGCTGCGCGGACTGCGGCTGGGAGCAGGTCGTGCTGCCCGAGCGCCGGACCCGCTGGTACGGGCATCCGTGCCCGCGCTACCGCTGCCCGGGGATGCTGCGGCCTCCACAGGCAGACGTCTCCGTCAGCGCCACCAGCACGTCCGGCAGCTTCGGCGGCTCCCGGGAGCGCGACTACCAGAACGACTACTACCGGCGCCTGTATCTGACGGGCGGCACGTTCCGTGTGGTCACGGCGGAGCACACGGGCATGCTCACCCGCCCGCAGCGCGAACGCGTCGAACGGACGTTTCGCGAGGGCACGCACTACACGGACCCGAACGTGCTCTCCTGCACGCCCACCCTCGAACTCGGCATCGACATCGGTGACTTGTCGGCCGTCCTGCTCGGGTCCCTTCCGAAGGGTCCCGCGAACTATGTGCAGCGGGCGGGACGAGCAGGCCGCAAGACGGGCAATGCGCTGGTGGTCGCGTTCGGTGGCCGACGCGCCCGCGACCTCTACTACCTGGACGAGCCGCGGGAGATGATCGCCGGAGACATCGTTCCGCCTGGCTGCTATCTGTCCGCGGTGGAGATCCTGCGCCGCCAGTACACGGCGCACCTGCTGGATCTCGCGGCTCGCGGCTCACTCGCCACGGCGGACGGGGAGCAGCTCCAGCCCGCCCCGCGGCTCGTGTCGGCGCTCTTCGGCACCACCGGCTGGTGCCAGGATCTCGCGGACGCCGCGCTCACCCATGGCGCGCGTCTGGTCGAGGACTTCCTGACCCTGTTCCCTGTCGGCGGGCCGGACGGCTCGGGAGTCTCCGATCACGCCGCCGACGAACTGCGCACGTACGCCACGAGCGGGATCGTCCGCGCCCTGCAGGAAGCCGAAGAGGACTGGACGGGACGGCGTGAGGAACTGCGGCGGCGCATCGCTGCCATCGACAGCGCGATGGAAGCCCTCGTGCGCTCCGATCCCGAGCAGGACCGCGAATACCGGGAGTTGCTGGCGGAGCGCCGTGCCACCGGGGACCTGCTGCGCGAGCTGAGCCAGACCAGCGCTCACGGCGCGCTCGTGGATCTCGGTCTCCTGCCGAACTACAGCCTCGCCGACACGACGACCCAACTGGAGGCCACCCTCTACTGGACCGAGGAGCAGGCCGAGGACGGCGACGGCGAGGCCGCCGGCTCGAAGAAGACGTACCGCAGCGAAGTACGCGACTACGAGCGCTCCCGCAGGCTGTCCCTCTCCGAACTCGCCCCCGGCAACAGCTTCTACGTCAACGGCTACCGGCACGTCGTACGGGCCCTGGACATCGGCAGCCCGGATCGGCGCGCCTGGTCGGTGTGGCGGCTCTGCCCGGCGTGCGGCTACGTGCGCACCGAGAACGCCAGAACGGACACCACGCCGTGTCCACGCTGCGGCGGACGGGAGATCGCCGACGCCGGGTGCGTCCAGTACGTCCTGGAGCCCAAGCGCGTCATCGCCCGCGACAAACGCGACGACGCCAGGGTCCGGGACGACAAGGACGAGCGGGACCGCCGCCGCTACGCGATGCTCACGACCGTCGACATCGATCCGGTGCATCTGGCACCCGGCTCGTGGCGGCACCAAACGGCCGTCTTCGGCATCGACTTCACCAGGCGCGCCGTCATCAGGACCCTGAACCTGGGGCTCGACCGGCAGGACGGCAGCAGCACCGTGCCCGTCGCGGGGGACGACGTCCGACTCAACCCCTTCTACGTGTGCACGAGTTGCGGCGGTGCCACCGCTGACGGGCGCCCCGTCGTGGACCAGCCCTCGGGCGCGCTCACCGAGTCCCTGGCCGCGAGCAACAAGGCGAGCGCCCACCATCTGCTGTGGTGCCCGCGCCGCAAGACACGGGACGCGGGCGACCGGCAGGGCAAGGGCCAGGACGTGCCGCTGCTGCTCGCCCACGAGCTGGTCACCGAGGCCGTACGCATCCTGCTCCCGGCGTCCGTCGCCCGTGCCAAGGAGCGGCTGGCGTCCTTCACCGCCGCTCTGTTCGTGGGCATCGCCGCGCGGTACGGGGGCGACCCCGACCACATCGACATCGCCTCCGCCTCGATGCCCGACGGCGGCGACGCCGACTGGCCCCGGCGCTTCCTCGTGGTCTACGACCGGCTGCCGGGCGGCACGGGATATCTCCACCGGCTGGCGTCGGCCGACGGTTTCCGCGAGGTGCTGCTGAAGGCACGCGAGGTCATCGAGAGCTGCCCCTGCATCGAGAAGGGCATGGACGGCTGCCACCGGTGTCTTCTTCGCCGCGTCCCGGCGAGCGACTACGACCGCGTGAGCCGCAACGAAGTCCGCCAGATGCTCGACGAGTTGCTCGGCAAGACCGGTGAGGGATGGAAGACCTCTCCGGTGACCGCCACACACCAGATCCCACTGGAACGGCAGGCCGAGAGCGACCTCGAGGTCATGTTCATCGAGACGCTCAAGGACTGGGCGAAGCATCCCGACTCGCGCGCCAGCGCCGACGTGTACACGACCACGGCCGGTACGTACTCGCTGGATCTCAGGCTGACCGGCGCGGACGGCAGCACACTCAGTTGGCGTGTCTCCCAGCAGCGGGCGCTGGACGGAACGCGTCCGGACGTCCTCTTCGAACGCCTCGACGCCCCCGGACCACGACTCGCGCTCTACCTCGACGGCTACGAGTTCCACGCCACCGCCAAGCACAACCGGCTGGCCGACGACGCCAACAAGCGCACCCGGCTGCGCGCCGAGGGCCTGCGGGTCTTCCAGCTCACGTACTTCGACGTGAAGGAGTGGCGCACCCGAGTGCGCGACACCGGCTACGCCGCCGTCGGATCTCCGGATCCGGTCTGGCAGCCCTATGGGGACATCGGCACGCAACAGGCGAGGAAGTACTACGACGAGGTGCGAAGCGGCCTGCCGGGCGAGCTCGCCCACACCGTCTGGATCAACCCGGCGGATCTGCTGCTCTCCTACCTGCGCTCGCCGGACGCCGACGCATGGCTGGCACGCGCGGAAGCGGCCGTCGCCGGCCTCACCGGGACCCGGCCGAACATGGCGGCCGTCTCCGAGGAGGCCGTGGGCACCCAGCTCACGGCAGCCCTGCACGGCACGCCGCCCCAGGGCCGGGGCGGGCCCCTGCGCATCCTCGCCGCGGTGGACCGGTCGGGCTGTGCCGTGACGGCTGTGGCGGACGCACGGCACAAGCCGCCCGCGTGGACGGCCGCCACCGTGCTGGACGACAGCCCGGCGGCCGTCGCCGACACGGACGCTCACCGGAAGCGCTGGCGGGCGTGGCTGTACTGGAGCAATCTGCTGCAGTTCCTGGAGCACGGCGGAGGAGACAGTGCCCAGCTGACCACGAGCCTGCTGGACGGCTTCTCGGCCGACACCCTCGCGGTGACCGGTGGCTCCGGCTGGCTCGCCTCCACCCGGATCGATCTCGGGATCGGCACCGAAGAGCCCGTCGTGCAGCGCGACGTCCGAGAAGTTCCTGAAGCAGCACCGGCCGCAACAGAACCGAACGGAACCATGTCGGACGGCACCGCCTGGGACACCGTGCTGGAGTACCTCGATCCGGACGAGCCCGGACTCCAGCTGCTGGCGGTGGCACTCGCCTCGATGGCGGCGCCCGCACCCGTCGACGGCTTCGAGCTCGACGACCGTGGCTGGCTGGCCGAGCTCGCCTGGCCGGACTGCAAGGTCGGTGTCGTGCTCGCTCCCCGTCCCGTCGGCTCCGAACCGGACTACGAGGCCCAGGACCGGGACGCGGCCTTCGCCGCCGCGGGATGGGACGTGCGCCCCGCGAGCGACTGGACGGCCAGGGAGTTGGCGGAACGGCTGGCGGTGCAACCATCCGCGCCCGTCAGGAATCGTGATCGGCAAGAAGACGGAACCACCGGAACGACCCACGGGGAGCCCCACCGATGAACACCACGAGTGTGACCCTGCGTCTGCTCGACAAGGCCGACAAGGAGATCCTGAAGCTCCCCCGCTCGGTCAAGGGCGCCCTCTACGACTTCCAGCACAAGTTCAAGGCGAATCCGCAGGCCACGGGTCTCCAGCTGAAGCAGCTGAAGGGCGACAGCAGACTGTGGTCCGCGCGCGTGAACGACGAGTACCGCGCCCTGCTGCTGCACCTCGCCGACACCGACTGGCTGATCGTCTCCGTCAAGCACCGCAAAGAGGTCTACGAGAACCTCGACCGCTTCTCCTACGGCATCAACCAGGTCACCGGCGCCATCGAGTACGTCGACCTGCAGGTCGTCGAGGAGAGCGTCCTCAGGCGGACGGCCCCCACGCGGCCGGAGCCAACGCCCCGTGTCCAGCCCGAACTCCCGCAGCCGGCACCGCTGTTCGCGCGGTTCTCGGACCAGCAGCTCTCCGACCTCGGCGTGGCCGAGCCGCTCGTACCGGTGATCCGCACGCTCACCACCGAGGAGCAGCTGCTCGGGCTCATCGAGTACGCACCCCAGCTGACCGGCGAGATCCTGCTCTACCTCTTCGACGGCAAGTCGTACGACTACGTACTGGAACAGGTGACGGCCCCGGTCGCAGCGCCCGAGCCGGTCGACACCGAGGACTTCCAGACCGCCGCCGAGCGCCCGGCGACGATGGTCACGACCACGGACGAGGCGCTGCGCGAGGCCCTGGAAGGCGAGGACTTCGGGCGCTGGAAGGTTTTCCTGCACCCCACGCAGTCCAAGCTGGTCGAGCGGGACTACTCGGGCCCGGCCCGCGTCGGCGGCGGCCCGGGGACGGGCAAGACCATCGTCGCCCTGCACCGCGTGAAGCATCTGGTCGAGCAACTCCCCCAAGGCCGCAACAAGCAGGTGCTGCTGACCACGTACAACAAGAATCTCGCGGCGGACCTCCGCGCACGGCTGCTGGAACTCGGTGGCGAACAGCTGCTGTCACGCGTGGACATCAGCCATGTCGACCAACTGGCCTTGCGCGTGGTCCGGGAGGCCGAGCCCGGCAGCACCAAGCAGACGATCGACGACAACCAGGTGCTTCGCGAGTGGCGTGCCATGCTCGACGAGCTCGGTGACACGGCCTGGGACGCGGAATTCCTCCACGACGAGTGGACCCAGGTGATCCTCGGCCAGGCAGTCGCATCCCGTACCGACTATTTCCGTGCCCGCCGCGCCGGGCGGGGCAGGAACATCACCCGGCCGGAGCGAGCCGAAATCTGGCAACTGGCCGAGAAGTTCACCCAGCGACTGGACCGTCTCGGCCGACAGACGTGGGCGCAGGTCGCCGAACGGGCCGCGCGGCTGGAGATGGAGCGCGAACGACGCATGCAGACCGTCGAGCGGCAGCGTGCGGAACATGGCGGCCTGGACAACATCCACCTCCAGGACGGTTCCGCGGGATGGCTCCGGTACCGCTATCGGCACATCGTCGTGGACGAGGCCCAGGACCTTCGGCCTGGGCACTGGAAGATGCTGCGCGCCATGGTCGCGAGAGACCGCAATGACATCTTTCTCGTGGGCGACACACACCAGCGCATCTACAACAACCAGGTGACGCTGGGCAGCCTCGGCATCAACATCCGCGGCCGGTCCGCCAAGCTCACGCTCAGCTACCGGACGACCAGGCAGATCCTCGGCTCGGCACTAGGAGTGTTGAGCGGTGAGTCGTTCGACGACCTTGACGGCAACGAGGAGAACCTGGCCGGATACAGGTCCGTTCTGAGCGGAGCATTGCCCGAACTCCACCCGAACACCGACTGGGAAGCCGAACGCGAGGCGATCACCGAGCAGATCACACAGTGGGACGACATCCCCCTTGAGCAGATCGCCATTTGCGTGCCCACGAACGCCATGGCTCAACAAGTCGCTGTGTCGTTGGCCCACTCCGGCATCCGCGCTGTGGAGATCGGCCCGGACGGCCCACGCGGCGACGAGGGAGTGCACATCGGCACGATGTTCCGGTTCAAGGGACTCGAATACCAGCGCATGATCATCGCCGGGGTGACCGAAGGCCTGGTACCGCGCACGGAGGTGATCCGCATGCAGCGCACCGACGCACTGCGCTACCGACGCGAACTCCAGCGGGCTCGCTCACTCCTCTTCGTCGCGGCCACCCGTTCGCGCGATTCACTTGCGATCTTCTGGCACGGTGCGCCCAGCCGCTTCCTGGAGCCGCTGCTGGCGACCTAGCCGGTGGCGGTGACACGTTCGAAGAGCGCCTCGGCACCGGAGAGGGCGACAGCCAGCGCACCGGGCTGCCGCCCCATAGCGACGGGAAATTGGGGTGCGGGCACGGGCGGCGGGGCGGACCATCGGTGAGTTGTCGACCTTCCACGTTCGACCTTCCACGTTCGGCCTTCGACCTTCCAGGGAGCCGCCCCCGTGATCCAGCGCGTCACCACTCCCACCCTCTTCCCGCCACCCCGCTACTCCCATGCCTCCGTCGTCGAGGCCGGTACGAAGCTCGCCTTCCTCGCCGGTTCCGTGCCGCTCGACGCCGAGGGGAAGCTGGTGGGTCCCGGGGACCATGTACGGCAGGCCGAGCAGGTGCTCCTGAATCTCGAGGAGCAACTGCGCTCCGTCGGCAGCGACTTGGCGCATGTCGTGGCCACCGATGTGTACGTCGTGAGCAGCGATACCGCGGCCTTGTCCGCCGTCTGGGACGTCGTCGAGGCGTCCGGGCTCAGTGTCGGGCCGCACTCGTCGACGCTGATCGGTGTGGCGTGTCTCGGGTACGGCGGGCAGTTGGTGGAGATCACGGCGACCGCGGTCGTTCCGGAGGAGGGGTCGGCGTGAGTACTGCCCCGGCAGATGTGGTCCTGCGCCGGGCGGTCGCCCCGGACGCCCTCGCCGCCGCCGACGTCTGGCTCCGCTCCTTCGCCGCCGCCCTGCCGACGGTCGTCAGCCCACGGTCCGGCGACGACGTGCGGGACCACTTCCGGAACGTGGTGGTGCCGTCGCGGGAGACATGGGTGGCGGATGCCGGGGAGGGGGGCGGGATCGTGGGGGTGATGGTGCTCCACGACGACGAGCTCTCCCAGCTCTACCTCGCCCCCGACTGGCGTGGACGCGGGATCGGCGACCGGTTCGTCGGGCTGGCCAAGGAGCGGAGTCCGGAGGGGCTGGACCTGTGGACCTTCCAGGTCAACAAGCCCGCCCACCGGTTCTACGAGCGCCACGGCTTCGTCGCCGTCGAGTACACGGACGGCAGCGGGAACGAGGAGCGGGAGCCGGATGTGCGGTACGTCTGGCGACCGTGAACCGGCGGGCGCTTCAGGTACCACCGCGCGCCGGCACCCCCTACCCCTTCCCCCCTATCCCTCCCGCCGCCGAAACGCCCACCCCGCCGCCTGCGCAGCGAGCCCCACCAGGTCGGGCTCCTCCGTGTCGCCCTCCAGGTGTCGGTACTCCACCGCGGTGAGGATCACGATCCGTTCCCGCAGGCCCAGGTGGCTGTAGAAACCGGTGTCGAGGATGTCCGCGGCCGCCTCGCCCGCGGGGACGCCGGCCGCGTGCCTGGCATGGACCAGCGCTTCGAGCTGCCGTAGATAGGCGATGTGGTCCCGGACGTCCTGCGGGTCCATCACCGGCCCGTGACCGGGGACGACGACCTCCGGGTCCAGGGCGAGGATCGTCTCGCAGGCCGCGGCGATACGGGCCAGTGGGCCGTTCCAGTGGACGGGGTGGTCCTCGGCGAACAGGACGTCTCCGGCGCAGACGACCCGCTGGGCGGGGAGGTGGACGATCAGGTCGCCGGCCGAGTGTGCCGGGCCGACCTCGATCAGTTCGGCCTCGATGTCGCCGACATGGAGGTCATAGCGGCCGGAGAAGGTGACCGTGGGAGCCACGGACTCGACGCCCTCGTAGGAGTAACGGCCGAAGTGTTCGCGCGCGTACCAGCCCAGCGGCTGGTCGGCCGGCGTCTGGGTGGTGAGGAAGTGCATCTGCTGCGGCGACGGTTCGTGGCACAGGTGCTCGGCGCTGGCCTTGGTGGCGATGATCTCGGCGCCGGGGAAGCAGCCGTTGCCGAAGGTGTGGTCGCCGTTGACGTGGGTGTTGACGATCGTCCCCACCCCCGCGGCGCCGGCCGGCAGGACCGGGCCGGCGGCGGCGATCAGGGCCTCGGTCATCGGTCGGTCGTAGGGCGTGTCGACCAGGGCCGCCTGCTCGCCGGAGGTGATCAGCAGACAGTTGGCGAAGCCCCAGGTGCCGGTGTGCTGCGGGGCCCACAGGTGGAGGCCGTCGGCCACCGGGGTGAGTCCGTCGGGAAGGTTCATGCGGCTCATTGTGGGTGAAGATCACCGTCCGCTCTGTGGCCGCCCCCACAACGTCCCCGGTTCCACCACAGGTTGGCCCAGCCCCCGCAGCCCTCCCGGCACGGCACCCTCACGCGCGGCACCCCCTCGCACGGCACTCTGCCCGTCAGTGCTCTCCCGAGGAACCCGCCACCTCAGCCCTCCAATGACCGCACCCGGCCACCCCCTCAGCCCTCACCCCTCCACCTCCGGCCCCGGCCCCGGCCCCGGCCCCCAAACCCTCCGCTTCTCCACCGGCTTCGCATACCCCCCAACCCGACTGGTCCCCAGCCCCAACCCCACCAGCCCCTCCGCCAGCTTCACCGCCGCCCCGACCCCGTCCACCACCGGCATCCCCAGCTTCTCCCCCAGCAGTCGCTGCAACCCCGTCATCCCCGCGCACCCGAGCACCAGCACCTCGGCTCCCGCCTCCCGTGCCCGCTCGGCCGCCGACAGAAAGGCCGCCTCCGTGCGGTCCGGGTCGCCCAGGTCCAGGACCCCCAGCCCCGTCCCGACGACCGCGGCACAGTTGCGGCCCACACCCGCCAGCTCCAGGCTGTCCTCGATCTGCCCGCACGACCGTTCCAGCGTGGTGACGACCCCGTACCGCCGCCCCAGCAGACAGGCCAGATGGGCCGCGGCCTCCGTGATGTCGACCACCGGCACGTCCACCAACTCCCGTACGCCTTCCCTTCCGTGCTCCCCGAAGCCGGCCATGACCACGGCGTCGTAGGACGGGCCCTCGTACGTCCGCAGGAGATCGATGACGGCCGCGGCCGAGAGATAGCTGTCGAGCCAGCCCTCCGCCGACTCGGGTCCCCACGTGGGGGTGAGGCCGAGCACGGTGGTGCCCGGGCCTGCCGCGGCCCGGGCACCTCGTACGATCTCCTCGGTCATCTCCTGCGTGGTGTTGCAGTTGGTGACGACGATCCGCACGTCCGTCAGACCTCCACGGCAGTCGGCTCGGGGACAGGGGCACGCTCGGAGCGGCAGATCACCAGGTACAGCCCGGCCGCCAGCGCCGTGCCGATGAACCAGGAGTACGGGGCCACGTCGCTGAAGGTCTTCACCAGCGCCAGCACCGCCGCGACCGCAGCCGAGGGCAGGAACGCGGCCAGGGCCTTGGGGTTGACGCCCTTGCGGTAGTAGTAGCGGGAGCCGGGGCGGGCGTCGAAGAGCTCGTCGACGTCGACCCGTCCACGCTTGATGAGGTGGTAGTCGACCATGATCACGCCGAACAGCGGGCCCAGGAAGGCGCCGAGGCCGCCCAGGAAGTAGTTGACGACCGTGGGGTTGGAGAACAGATTCCACGGAGTCACGACCAGCGCGGCGACCGTGCTGATCATGCCGCCGACCTTGAAGGTGATCTTCTGCGGCCAGACGTTCGCCAGGTCGTACGCCGGTGAGACGAAGTTGGCGACGATGTTGACGCCCATGGTGGCGACGGCGAAGGTGAACGCCGCGATGACCAGGACCCAGGTGTTGCCGATCTTCGCGACGAGTTCCGCCGGGTCGGTGATCGCCGTACCGAACACCTTCAGCGAGCCGGCCGTCACGATCACCGAAACCACCACGAACGCCGTGGAGTTGATGGGCAGGCCCCAGAAGTTGCCGCGGCGGACGGTCTTGTAGTCCGGGGCGAAGCGCGAGAAGTCGCAGAAGTTGAGCATCAGCGTGCCGTACGTGGCCAGGATCAGGCCGATCGCGCCGAACCACTGCCGCCACTGCTCTCCGACCGAGACCGGGTGCGGGGTGGAGGTGAGCGAGATGCTCCAGTCGGCCTTCCAGAGGACCCACATCGCCAGCGCGATCATCACCAGCCAGATCGCGGGGCCGCAGAAGTCCTGGAACTTCCGCACGGATTCCATGCCCTGACTGATGATCAGCGCCTGGATCAGCCACAGCGACACGAAGGAGAGCCAGCCGAGGGCGTCAAGTCCCAGGAAGGAGTGGGTGGTCCAGGACTTCAGGCCCGGCCAGGCGGCCAGCAGCATCACGTTCACCGCGACCGAGGCCAGATAGGTCTGGATGCCGTACCACATGATGGCGATCACGGCGCGGATCAGGGCCGGGATGTTGGCGCCCCAGACGCCGAAGCTGATGCGGCTGACGACGGGGAAGGGGACGCCGTGGCGCTGGCCGATCCTCCCCATCCAGTTCATGCCGACGTAGATCAGCACGAAGCCGACCAGGAGGGAGGTGAAGACCTGCCACACGTTCATACCGAGGACCAGCAGGCCGGCGGCGAAGGTGTAGTTGCCGAGGTTGTGGACGTCGGACATCCACATGGCGAAGAGATCGAAGACCTTCCAGTTCCGCTTCTCGGCGGGTGCGAGGTCTTCGTTGGTGAGGCGTGGGTCGGGGACGAACGCTGGTGCGCCGGTGGCTTCGGCGCGATCGGCGAGGGACACGGGGCCTCCAGGGCGACGGGACGGAGGAGGAGGACTACGGACCGGAACGCGTTTGGTATACCAAACTGCGGTCATGGTCCTCCCGTCAACCGTTCCGACCGATGTCGTTGCCGTTAACGCTCCGTAAAACACTCCCGGGGTCGGCGAAGATGGGCTCATGAGCTCCCCGACGAAGATCGAACCCCTCGGCGCGGTCCGCGAGCGCGTCCTGGCGACCCTCCGGCAGGACATCATCGCCGGTCGGCTGCTGCCGGGCGACCGGCTGGTGGAGCGC
Source organism: Streptomyces sp. NPDC001617 (assembly GCF_053596855.1). Taxonomy (NCBI): domain Bacteria; kingdom Bacillati; phylum Actinomycetota; class Actinomycetes; order Kitasatosporales; family Streptomycetaceae; genus Streptomyces; species Streptomyces sp. NPDC001617. The sequence goes on along the minus strand of NZ_JBSFHA010000074.1, from coordinate 6,914 downwards.
GAGCTGGCCGAGCGGTTCGGGGTCTCCCGGGTGCCGGTCCGGGAGGCGATCCGGGCGCTGGTCGCCGAGGGCTTCGTACTCTTCGAGTCCGCGCGCCGTACGGTCGTACGACGGCTGACGCCGACCGACGTCAAGGAGCTCTTCGAGCTGCGGGAGGCGCTGGAGGTCTACGCGGCGGGGCTGGCCGCGTCCCGGGCGACCCCCGAGGCCCTGGCCGAGCTGCGCGAGCTGCTCGACGGCGCGGCGGCCGCCACCCGGGCCGGGGACGCCGAGACGATCACCGACGTCAACACCCGCTTCCACGACCGCATCCTCGCCCTGGCCGGCAACAGCCTGCTGATCTCCGTGATGGAGCCGGTCGACGGCCGTCTGCGCTGGCTCACCCGACAGAACGAGGAGTGGCCCCAACTCCTCACCGAGCACCGGGAGTTGTACGAGGCCATCGCCTCCGGCGACCCGGACCGCGCCCGCGCCCATGCCCTGAACCACGTCCAGGCCAACTACCGTTCCACCGTGCGGCATCTGTTCGGTGATGCCGGGATGTGACCGAGGCACAGGGGGAGAAGTGGTCAGCAGACGTGGGCTGTTGAGCGGGGCCGTGCTGATGGGCGTGAGCCTGGGCATGGTCGGCGGCGGGGCGGGGGTCGTCGTGGCGGACGTACCGCTGGACACACCGTTCACGCCGGTCGGCACACCGCATCTCGCGGAGGCCGAGCGGATGGTGGGCTACCAGCGGCTGCTGGCGGCCGGGTATCTGCCGACTGGTCACGGCCGGCGACGGATCACGACCGGCCACGGAGCACGGTCGGCGGTGCGTCACGGTCGGCGGCGGGCGTACTTGTCGGTCGCCGCCACCAGCGCCTCCGTCATGCCGGGCGCCCCGGGGGTGTGGCCGGCGTTGTCCACGACCACCAACTCGCTTGCGGGCCAGGCGTGGTGGAGCCGCCAGACGATGCCGGCGAGGTTGCCGAAGTCGAGGCTGCCCTGGACGAGCGTGCCGGGGACGTCCTTGAGCAGGTGCGCGTCCCGCAGGACGACACCCTCGTCGTTGCCCTCGCCGAGGAAGTGGCCGTTGCCCCAGTAGTGCGTGACAGTGCGGGCGAAGCCCATCCGGAACTCCGGGTCCTCGAACCGCTCGACCGACCGTGGCGGTGCGGGAATGGTGGCCGTCTCCCAGTCGGTCCAGGCCCGCGCGGCCCGCTCCCGCACCTCGGGGTCGGGCGACTCCAGCAGCCGGTTGTAGGCGGCGGCGAGACTGCCGTCGCGCTCGCCCACCGCCAGCTCACCCACGAACCGCTCGAAGGCCTCCGGGAAGATCTTCCCAAGTCCCCTGGTCAGCAAGGTCACTTCGGCATCGGAACCGGTCGCGACGCCGGTCAGCACCAGCTCGGACACCGCCCCCGGATGCGTCTGCGCGTACCGCAGAGCCAGCACCGACCCGAACGACACACCCCACACCAGCCACCGCCCGATCCCCAAGTGCCCTCGCAGCAGCTCCAGATCGGCGAGGAGATGAGCGGTCGTATTCACGCTCATGTCGGTGTCGTACGCGCTCGCACGGGGCGTCGAGCGTCCTGCGCCACGCTGGTCGAGGAGGACGATCCGGTAGGCGGCGGGATCGAAGAGGCGGCGCGCCCACGGTGTGCAGCCGGAGCCCGGCCCGCCGTGCAGGACCACCGCGGGCTTGCCCCGCGGATTGCCGCAGGTCTCCCAGTAGATGCGATTGCCGTCGCCGACGTCGAGGAGGCCGTGGTCGTAGGGCTCGATCTCGGGGTGGAGGGGCATCCGGGCACCGTAACCCCGCCGCCGCCCGTACCGCCTCTCATTTCACGGGCAGGCCTGCCGCCTCCCCCGCCGTGCGCAGCACGTCCCGCAGCATCTCGGGGGTGAGCTTGCCGGTGAAGGTGTTGCGCTGGCTGACATGGAAGCAGCCGAAGAGGCCGAGACCGTCGAGCGGCACGCGCGTGCCGTGCCCGAAGACGGGGCGGGGCCGGGGCACCGCCCAGCCCGCCTCGGCGAAGGCGGGCAGCGCGGCCTGCCAGCCGAAGGCGCCGAGCACGACCACCGCGCGCAGGGTGGGCCGCAGCAGCTTCAGCTCCTGGACCAGCCAGGGGCGGCAGGTGTCCCGCTCCCCCGGTGTGGGCTTGTTCTCGGGCGGGGCGCAGTGCACGGGAGACGTGATGCGCACGCCGTGCAGTTCGAGGCCGTCGTCCGCGCTGACGGAGGTGGGCCGGGAGGCCAGCCCGACGTCGTACAGCGCCTGGTACAGCACGTCCCCGGAGCGGTCCCCGGTGAACATACGGCCGGTGCGGTTGCCGCCGTGCGCGGCCGGTGCGAGGCCGACGATCAGCAGGGGGGCGTCGGCGGGCCCGAAGCCCGGTACCGGCCGCGCCCAGTACGTCCAGTCCCGGAAGGCCGCCCGCTTCTCCCGCCCGACCTCCTCACGCCACGCCACGAGCCGAGGGCACGCACGGCATCCGGTGACACGGGCGTCGAGCTCGGCGAGGCTGTCCATGCGTCCACCGTATGGCCGCGGGACTCCTTGCGGCAGCGAACTGCCGACGGCCCCGTTCCGGCGCATGCTGGAGGTATGGACACGCAGGCCACGGTGGTCGTGCTCCCGCCGGACGCGGACGGCGGACGGGCGGTGACGGTCAATGGTGAGCGCACGGGCACCGCGTACAGCCTCTTCGACGTGCTGGACTTCGTGCATCAGGCGGGCCTGCCCGCCGAGGACCGGGCCGTCGACGACCCCGAGCTGATCGAGTGGCGGGGCGGCGGACCGTACGAGTGGGGTGGCACACCGTAGCGGTCAGAGCTGTCCCGGGGAGGGTCCGGCCTCGGTCCCGCTCGCCGCGACCGCCCGCTGCGGGACGGCGGCCTCGGGCGCCCTGCGGGGCATCAGCAGCAGCGCGACCATGGCGACGGCACAGCACCCGACGATGTACCAGCTGATCCAGGTACTGGAACCGGTGTTCTTCAGGATCGCCGTCGCGATCAGCGGCGCCGGTCCGCCCGCCACGACCGACGCGAGCTGGTAGCCGAGCCCGGCCCCGCTGTAGCGGACGTTCGCGCCGAAGCCCTCGGCGATCAGCGCGGCCTGGGGGCCGTACTGGATGTCGTGGAAGACCAGGGAGAGCACGATGGCGAGCAGGACGAGCCCGGAGTGGCCCGTGTCGAGCAGGCCGAAGTACGGGAAGGCGTACAGGCCCGTGCAGCAGATGCCGACGCCGTAGACGAGCCGGCGTCCGAACCGGTCGGAGAGGTGGCCGAAGAGCGGGACGCTGACGAGCCCGACGGCTGCCGCGACGAGCGTGTAGTCGAGCAGGTCCCCTCGGGGAAGGGCGAGTTCCTCGGTGCCGTAGGTGAGCACGAAGGTGATGAAGAGATAGAACGGCGCCTGCTCCGACATCCGGACGAAGGCGGAGGTCAGGACGGTACGCCACTGGTGGCGCAGCACGCTCCGGACCGGCCGGCGCACCACCACCCGCTCCTCCTTCACCTGGGTGAAGGCCGGGCTCTCCAGCACCCGCAGCCGTACGTACAGCCCGATGCCGATCAGCACCACGCTGGCCAGGAAGGGGATGCGCCAGCCCCAGCTGTCGAAGCCGGCGCCGGCGGTGGCGTTCATCAGCTTGACCATGCCGGTGGAGGCGAGCAGGCCGAGCGGCACGCCGAGCTGGGGCCAGCTGGCCATCAGTCCGCGGCGGCGTTCGGAGCCCCATTCCATGGACAGCAGCACCGAGCCACCCCACTCTCCGCCGACGCCGATGCCCTGGGCGATCCGCAGCACGACCAGCAGGACGGGCGCGGCGAGGCCGAGGGTGCCGTAGCCGGGGAGGAGGCCGATGAGGAAGGTGCTGACGCCCATCAGGACGAGGGTGGTCACGAGGGTGGACTTACGGCCGATCCGGTCGCCGATGTGCCCGAAGACCGCGGCTCCCAGCGGACGGGCCGCGAAGCCGACGAACTGCGTGCCGAACGAGGCGAGCACTCCGGTGTACGCCGCCTCGCCGGGGAAGAACACATGGGGGAAGACCAGCGCGGCGGCGGTGCCGTAGAGAAAGAAGTCGTACCACTCGATCGCGGTGCCGACCGTGCTGGCGACCACGGCGCGGCGGCGATGTCGGTCGACGGCTGCGGGGGTGGGCTCGGGCGTGGACTCGTGCGCGGTCATGGCGGCTCCGACGCATGCGCATGGTTGAACCACTGAACCAATGGACGAGGCTCGGTGAGCGTGCTACCCGATCGCGGACATGTCAAGAGGGGTCGCGCTGCCGTCCTGGGCGGTCTGCGGACGCGATCGCGGTGAATGCCGCCCTTGTGCCGCTCGGCGCCCTCACCTGCGCGGTGTTCCTGCGCCGGACCACTCGCCCCGCCTGGGCAGGTACGCGAAATCCGTGCGGACCGCCCGCCCCGAGAGGACTAAGGTCGGGGACATGGCTTCCGAGGCTGACGAGGACGAGAACGGGCGGGGCTCCGGCGCGCCGCAGGCCGAGGGCACAGCGCCCGCCGAGCAGACCGTCGACCCCAAGGTCGCCGCCGCCGTCGCCGCCGCCGAGGCGGCCGGTCCGGCGAGCGGCGAGCCTGTGCGCGTCGACAGCTGGATCTGGGCCGTGCGCCTGATCAAGACCCGCTCGCTCGGCGCCACCGCCTGCAAGGGCGGCCATGTGCGCGTGAACGGCCAGAACGTGAAGCCCTCCCACACCCTCCGCGTCGGCGACGAGGTGCGCCTCAGGCACGAGGGCCGGGAGCGGATCGTGATCGTCAGGCGTCTGATCCGCAAGCGGGTCGGCGCCCCGGTGGCGGTCCAGTGCTACGTCGACAACTCGCCGCCCCCGCCCCCACGCGAGGCCGTCGCCCCGATCGGCATCCGCGACCGCGGCACCGGCCGCCCGACCAAGCGCGACCGACGCGAGCTGGAGCGGCTGCGGGGGCTCGCGGAGGGCAGCAAGCCGAGGCCGAGCGGACGATGACGTACGGCGGTGGCGTCCGGCTCGCACCGGACGCCACCGCCGTGTTCGGCGCTCAGGCCCGTCGTCGTACGAGGCTCAGCAGATCCGCGTTGGAACCCCGCCGGGCCCAGGCGATGAGCGCCAGCGGCACGATCAGGATCAGCGGGGTCGCCGCGTTCTCGCCGCCGAAGACGATCATCTGCACGAAGAACGCGCCGACCATCAGGGCGCTCAGCGCGACCGCGGCCACCGACTGCAGCACCGGGATCAACAGGGCCACGGCACCGGCGAGTTCGAGCGCGCCGATGGTGTACATACCGGCACTGCCCCAGCCGATCCTGTGGAAGGCGTCGACGGCGTAGGAGTTCCCGACCAGCTTGGGCAGGGCGCTCGCGATGCCGTAGAAGAGGGCGAGCAGGACCTGCACGGTGCGCAGTGCGATCCGGGCGCGGCGGCCACGGGTGGAGCCGGCGGCGACGGAGGCGGTGGGGACGGTGGTCTCGGACATGGGGTTCTCCTGTGGTGAGCGGTTCGTGTCGCTGTCACAGGGGCAGACCGGGCGTGGCCGCGGAACTCATCGGTGCCGGGAGGAATTTCGCGCACGCCTTCGGCGGATGACACGCCTACAGCGGAAACCACCCGTGCCCGATGTACCAGTGGCCGCCCGCCCGCAGATGGTCCCCGACGGCCCGCTCGACGGTCGTGCGCCGGGACAGCGCCTCGATCGACAACTCCGGGTCGCCGAAGACGAATTGCACCGGCTCCTTGTCGGACGGCTCCTCGTCCACGCGGGCGACGTGGAAGCGTTCCTGGAACCGCACGATGTTGGACTCCGCCGGCAGGTGTTCCTTCAACTGCGCGTCCAGCAGCCAGGAGTGGCAGACTCCGGCCCGGTACTTCTCCTCGGGGTAGTGCCGCGCGAAGAAGTCGGCGGCCAGCGCGAGCGAGCGGTCGCACGCCCGGGGCGAGAGCGGGCCGAGGAAGTCGGGGATGTGCACGTTCAGACAGGGAGTGCCCGGTCCCCCGTCGAGCCCCGCCGCGGCCAGCGCGTCCCCTGTGCGCTGCCCGAGCCGCGCCCGCTCGAACTGCAACCGGCCCAGCTGGTACAGCTCCCCCCGGAAGTGATGCACCAGCCAGCGCGGGGCCTGCACCCCCGCCAGACCGTACCGCCTGCGATGCACGGCCATGCTCCTGCCCAGGTCGGCGAGGGTGCGCCGGGACACGTCCTCCGGCACACCCCGCTCGCGGTGATACGCCCGCGTGTACGGCAGCGCGGCCACGAACACGTACACCGGGAAGCAGCGCTGCAACGCCCCCGACGGCCAGTCCAGCTCGGGCGGTTCGACCCCGCCGCGGATCTCCCCGAGGTCCCGGACGAGCTCCTCGACCGACGCCTCCAGGACATGCCGCAGCTCAGGGTCGTCGGTCACCCGGCGGCCCATACGGACGACCTCGTTGATGTCCTCGTGCGGTACGGCGAGGTCGATCAGCACCTCGGCCAGCTCGTCGGCGTCCGGCAGCACGTGTACCCCCTGGCCCAGCCCTTTGGTGAACGTCCGCCTCGAAGAGTACGTTGCAAGGAGGAGTAGTGATCGGGCGATGCGGACGGGCAGTGAACCCACGACCGCGCGCAGCGCACTGCGCGCGCGGTTCTGGCTGAGCGTGTGGGGGCTGGTCTGGGCGATCTTCGGTACGGCGGCGTTCGCGCTGGCCGGACGGCCCGGGTGGGCGGCCGCCTGCGGAGTGCTGTGGCTGGTGATCACCATCGACATGGCGGTCATCCTCAAGCACATCCGCGAGGGCCCGCACTTCCAGCCGGGCCCGGACATCCCCCCGTACCGCCCGCCGGAGAGCCGCCCCCGCTAGGGGGTGTCCGGCGGATCAGCTCGGCGTCGCGGGGCCTGGCACGCGCTCCCCCACTGCCTTGATGGCGTGGGGGGACCCCCAGCCGCGTTGTCG